>JAKSDN010001069.1 GCA_022360075.1 Kiloniellales bacterium
TCGACCACCTTGCCGGCCTGCATGACGATCACCTCGGAGGCCAGCGCGCGCACCACCTTCAGGTCGTGGCTGATGAACAGATAGGCCAGGCTGTGGCGGGCCTGCAGGTCGCGCAGCAGGTCGACGATCTGGGCCTGGACCGACATGTCGAGCGCCGAGGTCGGCTCGTCGAGCACGACGAAGCGGGGCTTGAGCACCATGGCCCGGGCGATCGCGATGCGCTGGCGCTGGCCGCCGGAGAACTCGTGCGGATAGCGGTGCCGGCTCTCAGGGTCGAGCCCGACCTCGACGAGGGCGTCCATGATCAGTTTCTCGCGCTCCTCGGCCGAGCCGCCGAGGTCGTGCACCTTCAGACCTTCCTCGACGATCTGGCCGACCGACAGGCGCGGGCTGAGCGAGCCGAAGGGGTCCTGGAAGACGATCTGCATCTCGCGCCGCAGCGGCCGCAGCTCCTTCGACTTGAGGCCCTGGATCACCTGGCCGTCGAAGCGGATGCCGCCCTCGCTGGAGATCAGCCGCAGCAGCGCCAGGCCGAGGGTGGTCTTCCCGGAGCCGCTCTCGCCGACCACGCCGAGCGTATGGCCCTGGCGCACGGTGACCGAGATGCCGTCGACCGCCTTGACGTGGTCCACCGTGCGCTTGAGCACGCCGGCCTTGATCGGGAAGTAGACCTTGACGTCCTCGCCGGTCATGACGACCGGCGCATCGGCCGCCGCCACCAGGGGCTCGCCCTTCGGTTCGGCGGCCAGGAGCCTTTGCGTATAGGCGTGCTGCGGCTGGGTGAAGATCGCCTCGGTCTCGCCCTGCTCGACGATCTCGCCCTGGGTCATGACGCAGACCCGGTCGGCCATCTTGCGCACGATCGAGAGGTCGTGGGTGATCAGCAGCATGGCCATGCCGAAGCGCTGCTGCAGCTCCTTCAAGAGCTTGAGGATCTGCGCCTGGATCGTCACGTCGAGCGCCGTGGTCGGCTCGTCGGCGATCAGCAGCTCCGGCTCGTTGGCGAGCGCCATGGCGATCATGACGCGCTGGCGCTGACCGCCGGAGAGCTCGTGCGGATAGGCCGAGAGACGCTTGGCCGGCTCCTTGATGCCGACCAGGTCGAGCAGCTCCAGGGTGCGCGCCCGCGCCGCCTCGCGGCTCAGGCCCTTGTGCAGGATCAGCGTCTCGTTGACCTGCTTTTCGACCGTGTGCAGCGGGTTGAGCGAGGTCATCGGCTCCTGGAAGATCATCGAGACCTCGTCGCCGCGCACCCGCTTCAGCTCCCGCTCGGCGGCGCCGACCATCTGCGTACCGGCGAAATGGATCGAGCTGCCGCGCGGGTGGCCGGCCACCGGATAGGGCAGAAGCTGGAGCACGGAAAGCGCGGTCACAGATTTACCGGAGCCGCTCTCGCCGACCAGGGCCACCGTTTCGCCCTTGTGGATGTCGAAGCCCACGCCCTTGACCGCTTCGACGACGCCGCCGGGGGTCTTGAAAGTCACGCCGAGGTCGTGGATTTGCAGCAGCGCTTGATCCGTCTGCGGACTCAAGGCGCCGTCCGCCATGCCGTTCTCCGCCAAGGAGCTACTGCTCATGATCCGCTGCCCGTGGCCGCTGCGGTCTGACGGCCGCCCTGCGCCTCGGCCTCGACATTGGGTTCGGGCGGCGGCTCGCCGGCGAAGAGCTTGCGCGGATCGAAAGCGTCGCGCACCGCCTCGCCAATGAAGACCAACAGGCTCAGCATGATCGCCAGCGTGAAGAAGGCGGTCAGGCCGAGCCAGGGCGCCTGCAAATTGTCCTTGCCCTGCTTCAGCAGCTCGCCGAGCGAGGGCGAGCCCGGCGGCAGGCCGAAGCCGAGGAAGTCGAGGCTGGTCAGCGTCGTCACCGCGCCTGACAGGATGAAGGGCAGGAAGGTGAGCGTCGCGACCATGGCGTTCGGCAGCAGGTGCTTGAACATGATCGCCCAGTTGCTGACGCCGAGCGCGCGGGCGGCGCGGATATAGTCGAAGTTGCGCCCGCGCAGGAACTCCGCCCGCACCACCGCGACCAGGGCCATCCAGGAGAACAGCAGCATCAGCCCGAGCAGGGTGAAAAAGCTCGGCTGGATCACGCTCGCCATGATGATCAGCAGATAGAGGATCGGCAGCCCGGCCCAGATCTCGATGAAGCGCTGGAACAGCAGGTCGGTCCAGCCGCCGAAGTAGCCCTGTACCGCGCCCGCGATGATTCCGATGACCGAGCTGATGATGGTCAGCAAGAGGCCGAAGAGGACGGAGATACGAAAGCCGTAGATCACGCGCGCGACCACGTCGCGTCCCTGGTCGTCGGTGCCCAGCCAGTGGCGGGCATCCGGCGGCGAGGGCGCCGGCGTCGGCAGGTCGTAGATGATGGTGTCGTAGGCATAGGCGATGAGCGGCCAGAGCATCCAGCCCTTCTCGTTGATGAGGTCCTGGATGAAGGGATCGGTGTAGTCGGGATCGAGCTCGAACTCGCCACCGAAAGTGGTCTCGGGATACTCGAACAACACAGGGTAGTAGAAAGCGCCGTCATAGCGCACCAGCAGCGGCCGGTCGTTCGCGACGAACTCGGCGAAGAGCGTGGCGAGGAGCAGAACGAGGAAGATCCAGAGCGACCAGAAGCCCCGCCCGTTGCCCCGGAAGTTGTGCAGGCGCCGGCGCGTGAGCGGCGTGATCTTGAAACCGAGGAATCGGTCCTGACCCTGATCGAGCGATGGACGTGAATCGAGCGGCACGGGGCTCAGACCTCCCGGCTCTCGAAATCGATGCGCGGATCGACCACCACGTACATCAGATCGCCGATCAGGCGCATGAGCAGCCCCAGCAGCGTGAAGAAGAACAGGGTCCCGAACATGATCGGGTAGTCGCGGGCGAGCGCGGCCTCGAAGCCGAGCAGGCCAAGGCCGTCGAGGGAGAAGATGACTTCGATCAGCAATGAGCTGGTAAAGAGGATTTCGATGAAGGCCGAGGGAAAGCCCGCGATCACGATCAGCATCGCGTTGCGGAAGACGTGGCCGTAGAGCACCTGCCCCTTGCTCAGGCCCTTCGCCTTCGCGGTCTGGACGTAGAGCATATTGATTTGATCGAGAAAGGAATTTTTGGTCAACAGGGTGAGCGTGGCGAACCCACCGATCACCAGCGCCAGAACCGGCAGCGCGATGTGCCAGAGGTAGTCGAGGATCTGCTGCCACCAGGGCAACAGGTCCCAGTCCTCCGACACCAGGCCGCGCAGCGGGAACAAGTCGAGATAGCGCCCGCCCGCGAAAACCACGACCAGCAGGATGGCGAAGAGGAACGAGGGAATGGCGTAGCCGACCACGACCAAGCCGCTGGTCCAGACGTCGAAGCGCGAGCCGTCGCGCACGGCCTTGGCGATGCCGAGCGGGATCGAGATCAGATAGACCAGAAGCGTCGTCCAGAGCCCGAGAGAGATCGACACCGGCATCTTGTCGAGCACGAGGTCGACGACCTTCTGGTCGCGAAAGAAGCTCTCGCCGAAATCGAAGCGCAGATAGTTGCCGATCATCAGGAAGAAGCGCTCGTGCACCGGCTTGTCGAAGCCGAACATGCGCTCGATCTCCTCGATCACCTGGGGTTCGAGGCCTTGCGCGCCCCGGTACTTGCTGGTGACCGCACTCGACCCGGCCTGCCCGCTCTCGGCCCGGCCTTCGGCGCCGCGGATGTCGCTGCCGCTGCCGGTGAAGCGCTCGGTGGCGCCGACCGCCTCGCCCTGGATCTGGGCGATCATCTGCTCGACCGGTCCGCCCGGCGCGAGCTGCACGATGATGAAGTTGACCAGCATGATCCCGAAGAGGACCGGGATGATCAGCAGCAGGCGCCGGATGATGTAGGCAAGCATGGAAAGCGGCTGAGCCTCGCTCGATTGCGCCGGAAACGGCCCCGATCAGCGCGCGGCCAGTTGCGCGGCGAGCTCTTCGTCGATCCACCAGGTGCCCGGAAAGCCGACGCTGTATCGCGGCGTGCGCGCCGGGCGGCCGAACTTGTTCCAATAGGCGAACCAGGCCTCGTCGTTGTGGAAGCGCGGCACGACGTTGTACTGCCACAGCACGACGCGATCGAGCGCGCGCGTGGTGACCTTCAAGGTCTCCAGATCCCTCGCCGAGATGATCCGCTCGATCAGCGTGTCGACCACCGGGCTCGAAAAGCCGATGCGGTTGCCGCTGCGCGGATCGTTCGGGTCCGCGGAGCCGAAATAGGCGCGCAGCTCCGTGCCGGGCGGCGGAAAGAAGTTGTTGGCCGCGGCATAGACGTCGAAATCCCGCTCGTCCAGCCGGGCGCGCCATTGGGCGGGATCCATGATCCTGAGGCGCGCGTCGATGCCGGCCTGCTTCAGGTTCTTGATGAAAGGCGTGACCACCCGCTCGGTCTCCGGCGAAGCCGTCAGGATCTCGAAGCCGAGACGCTCGCCGCTTTCGCCGTGCACCATCTCGCCGTCGCGCAACACGTAGCCGGCTTCCTTCAGGAGCCCCAAGGCCTTGCGCATGTTGCCGCGGATGCGCCCGCTGCCGTCGGTGACCGGCAGCTCGAAGGCCTCGGTGAAGACCTCGGGCGGCAGTTGATCGCGATAGGGCTCCAGGATCGCGATCTCGTCCGGCGTCGGTGGTCCCGAAGCGCCGTAATCGGAATTCGGGAAGTAGCTGTTGGAGCGCTCGTACTTGCCGTAAAGCAGCGTCCGGCGGGTCGTTTCGAAGTCGTAGAGGAGGTTGATCGCCTTGCGCACCCGGATGTCCTGGAGCTGCGGGCGGCGAAGGTTCATGAAATAGGCGCTGACGCCGCGCGGCGTTTCGCTGGGCAGCGTCGCCTGCACGACCCGGCCGTCCTTGACGGCGGGAAATTCGTACTCCGTGACCCAGCGCTTGGCCGAGCCCTCGCCGCGAAAGTCGATCTCGCCGGCCTTGAAGGCCTCGAACATCACCGTCGGATCGCGGTAGTAGTCGTAGCGGATCTCATCGAAGTTGTTGAGGCCAAGATTGATCGGCAGATCCTCGCCCCAATAGTCCGGCACCCGCTCGTAGGTGATGGAACGCCCCGGATCGACCGCCTTGATCCGGTAGGCGCCGCTGGCCGGCGGCGGATCGAGCGTGGTCTTGGTGATGTCGCGCTCGGCCCAGAAATGGCGCGGGCTGGGCGTCAGTCCGGCGACGATCGTCAGCGGCTTCATGGAATCGCGGGTCTTCATGGTGAAGCGCAAGCGATGGTCGGAGAGCACCTCGCAGCCTTCGACATCGGTGACGAAGGACTTCAAGAAGGGGCGCGCGTGGTTCTTGTAGTTGTCGAGCGTGGCGCAGAAATCGCCGGCCGTGATCGGCACGCCGTCGCTGAAGCGGGCCTCGGGCCGCAGATTGAAGATGATCCAGCTCTTGTCCGCAGGATACTCGGCGGTCTCGGCGATCGAGCCGTAGTGGCCCATGATCTCGTCGCCGGAGCCAACCATGAGGGAATCGTAGATGAGCCCGATCGAGCTGGGGAAGTGGCCCTTCAGGATGAGCGGATTCAGATTGTCGAAGGTGCCGAAGGCGCCGAGCACGATGCGACCGCCCTTGGGCGCGTCGGGATTGGCATAGGGCCAATGCTCGAAGCCGTCCTTGAAGAGCGGCTCGCCGAACTCCGCGAAGGCCCAGGTCTTGGTGATCTCACCCTCGGCCAAGGCGCCGGCCGCATTGGCAAGGAGCGCCGCGGCAAAACCGCCGGCGAGGCCTAGGGGACGAAGTCGGCCATGGATCATCGCTCTTGACCTCCCAATGAGGAAAGGGGCCGGGAAACGCCGGATTCTCGGCCGCAACGCATCGCCTAGCTGGCGTCAACCATCGTTAATGTCACGTTAACGATGGTTATGGCGGATCGGAAGCCTTAGCGCCCCAAATTCTGCGCCAGCTCCGTATCGATCCACCAGGCGCCTGGAAACCCGATCGCATAGCGCGGCGCGCGTTCCGGGAAGCCGAACTTGTTCTGATAGGCGAACCAGAACTCGCCGGCATAGTACTGCGGCACGACGTAGTGGTTCCAAAGCAGTACCCGGTCGAGCGCGCGGCTGGCCGCCTTGAGCGTCTCCAAGTCCGGGGCGGCAATGATCTGCTCGATCAGCGCATCGACCACCGGGTTCTCGATCCCGGCGATATTGGCGGAGCCGCGCACCCGGGCGGCCGCCGAGCCGTAGTAGGAGCGCAGTTCGGGACCGGGCGGCGGGAAGAAATTCAGCCGCACGATCACCATGTCGAAGTCGAAATCGTTCAAGCGGTTCTCATATTGCGAAGTATCGACGATGCGCAAGGAGGCGTCGATGCCGGCCTGGGTGAGGTTCTTTACGTAGGCGCTGGTCAGACCCTCGAGGGCGCGGCTGACCAGGAGGAACTCGATCTTCATCTGCTCGCCGGTCTCGCCGTCGACCAGCTTGCGGTCCTGCAAGACCCAGCCCGCCGCCTTGAACAGCCGCAGCGCCTGGCGAAGCTGGCCGCGGATGCGGCCGCTGCCGTCGGTCTTGGGCGGCTCGAAGGCCTCGGTGAGGACTTCGGGCGGCAACTGATCGCGATAAGGCTCGAGGATCGCCAGCTCGGCCTCGCTCGGCGGCCCGGAAACCCCGAAATCGGAGTTCGGGAAAAAGCTTTTGGCCCGCGTGCGCTGGCCGTAGAGAAAGTGGCGCTGGATCGTCTCGAAGTCGAAGAGATAGCCGATCGCCTCGCGCACCCGCGCGTCCTGGAACTTGGGATCGCGCAGATTGAAGAAAAAAGCTTGGATCCCCTGCGGCGTCTCGTCGCGCTGCGTGCGCTTGATGATACGGCCGTCCTCGACCTGCTTGATCTCGTAGCCCGTCACCCAGTGCTTGGAGCTGAACTCCCGCCGAAAGTCGACTTCGCCGGCCTTGAAGGCCTCGAACTCGACGCTCTGATCGCGATAGTAGTCGTAGCGGATCCGGTCGAAGTTGTTCAGGCCCCGGTTGACCGGCAGGTCGGCCGCCCAATAGTCCTCGACCCGCTCGTAGGTGATCGAACGGCCGGGATCCACGCGCGCGACCCGGTAGGCGCCGCTGGTGAGCGGCGGCTCCAGGAATGTCTGGCTGATATCGCGCTCGGCCCAATAGTGGCGGGGCAGCGGCGAAAGGCTGGCCACCTTGAGCAGCGGCTTCATGCTGTCGCGGGTGTTGAAAGTGAACTTGAGCCGGTGCTCGCCCAATACCTCGACGGTCTCGACCTCTTCGTAGAAGGACTTCAGGAACGGCCGGCCGTACGCGCGGATGGTATCGAAGCCGAACTTGAAGTCACCCGCCGTGATCGGCGTGCCGTCGTGGTAGCGGGCCTCGGGCCGCAGGTTGAAGACGATCCAGCTCTTGTCGGCCGGATACTCCGCCGTCTCCGCGATCAGCCCGTAGGCGACGGAAAGCTCGTCGGCCGAGCTGGTCATGAGCGAATCCGAGATCAGACCGATGCTGCGCGGCCACTCGCCCTTGAGGATGATCGGATTCAGGCTGTCGAAGGAACCGAAAGCGCCCAGCACGATTCGCCCGCCCTTGGGCGCATCCGGGTTGGCGTAGGGCCAATGCTCGAAGCCGTCCTGGTAGAGCGGCGTGCCGAACTCCGCGATCGCCCAGCTCTTGGTGATACCCTCTTCGGCGCGCGCCGTAGCGCCGGCCAGGCATAAAACCCCCAACGCGACCAGGCACAGGCCCTGAAAAAAGCCGCGGCGCGCGGAAATGCGGCGATGCGCGTGCTTGCGTTTCGAATCCGGCATGATACCAGCAGCCTCCGTTTGCCACTTAAGCCGGTCACGCGGATGAGACAAGGTCGCCACCGCCTGATGACGAAAAGTTAATCGCCCGCGATCAGGGCCGTCGCAGCCTCGTGGACGGCCCTGTCCCCGGCCGCGATCACCCGGCCGTCGGAGCCAAGGCCCAGTTGGCCGCCCCGCCAATCCGTGATGATGCCGCCGGCACCGGCGACCACCGGAACCAGCGCCAGGTAATCGTGGCGGGCCATGCCGGCCTCGATCACCAGATCGACAAAGCCTTCGGCGAGACTGCCGTAGTTGAAACAGTCACCGCCATAGAGCGTGAGCCCGGCGGCCTGCCGAACCGCGTGGAAACCTTCCAGGTCGCGCCCCTCGAACATCTCCGGCGAGGTCGCGGTCACCGTCGCCTCGGCCAGGCGCGCGCATGGGCGGACCCGCACCTCGCGGATACCGCGCCCATCGCGGCGGATGGTCGGCCGGCCGGTCGCGCCGAGCCAGCGCTCGCCCAGCACCGGCATATCGATCGCGCCGAGCAGGGGAACGCCATCGCGCAGCAGCGCGATCAGGGTGCCGAATAGCGGGTTGCCGGTGATGAAGCGCTTGGTGCCGTCGATGGGATCGAGCACCCAGACGTACTCGGCGTCGACGTTCTCCTGTTCGAACTCCTCGCCGACGATGCCGTGGTCGGGACAGATCTCGGCGATCAGACGGCGCATCGCCGACTCGGCGGCCCTGTCGATCGCTGTCACCGGGCTCTCGTCGGCCTTTCGCTCGACAATCAGGCGGCCACGGAAATGAGGCAGGATCTCGGCCCGGGCGGCGTCAGCCAGACTCTCGGCTAAATCGAAGAAGCTAGACGGGCAGGGCGCCTGGGCCACGGCCGCCGGGGCGGGAGAGGTCGCGGTCGAGGTCGGCGCGCCCGACATTCTCGGGCCCGGCCCTACTCGGGCAGGGCGGGCGGGTCGTCGCTGTGCCCGCGCATGAAGGCCAGGATCGCGGCGCGGTCCTCGGGCTTGCGCAGGCCCGCGAAGGTCATCTTCGTGCCGGGCGCCCAGGTCTTCGGGCTGGCCAGGAAAGCATCGAGGTTCTCGTAGCTCCAGCTCTCGCCGGCCTTCTCGCCCAGGCCCTTGGAGTACCTGAAGCCGTCGATCGAGGCCACGTTGGTGCCCAAAATGTCGTAGAGATTCGGACCCAGCTTGTTGGCACCGCCCTGCTCGAAGGTGTGGCAGGCCGTGCACTTGCGCGCGACTTTCTTGCCGGCCTCGGGATCGGCGGCGGCGATCAGGGCGCCCAGGGACGAGGCCCCGTCGGCGGCGGCTTGCTGCGCGGCAGCCGGTGCGTTTTCGGCGGCGGGCGCGGCTTCAGCCGTCGCCTCGGCGCTCTCGGCCTCCGCCTCGGCCGGCTGGAGAGCGGCCAAGTCCTCTTCGCTCGGCAGCGGCGCCGGGTCGTCACTGAGGGAGCGCATGTAGGCGACCAGCGACGCCCGGTCGCCGACCTTGCGCAGGCCGGCGAAGCTCATCTTGGTGCCCGGCGCCCAACCCTTGGGGTCGGCCAGGAAAGCGTTCAGATTGTCGTAGCTCCAGACCTCGCCGGCCCTCTCCTCCAGCGCGCCGGAGTAGCCGAAGCCCTCGACCGATGCGACCTGGCGGTTGACCGAGTCCCAGAGGTTAGGGCCGATCTTGTCCGCGCCGCCCTGCTCGAAGGTATGGCAGGCCGTGCACTTGCGCGCGACCTTGGCACCGGCCTCGAGATCGGCGGCGGCAAGCAGCGGCAAGATGGACTCGAGCCCCGGCTCCTCCTGGTCGCCCGCATCGTCGTCGCCCGCTTCGACGGCGACGACGTAGACATTCTCTTCCAGCGCCTTGGGGTGCATGAGCAGCTTGGCGATGAAGCCAGAGCTCATCGCGATGACGCCGGCGGTCAGAACGGCCGCCGCGATCTTGTTGAATTCCAGGGACGACATGCAGATCCCTCACAGGTGCCGAGAAAATTCCAGCGGGACATTAGCCGCAGGCCCCGGCCCGTTCAATAGAGACCGACGGGGCCGGACAAGTGGGTTTTCCTGGCCGTATCGCCCGCTATGCTGCCCTTTCCCGCGAACACGGCCCGCCGTCGGATGACCAGGAGCCCGGGGACGAGCCATGAGCCTGCCCAGCAACCCCATCGTCATGATCCCGGCGCGCCGCGCCTCCACCCGCCTGCCGGACAAGGTCCTGGCCGAGATCCACGGCGAGCCCATGATCGTCCACGTCTGGCGGCGGGCCATGGAGGCCGAAATCGGCCCGGTGGTGGTGGCCTGCGCGGAACCCGAGATCGCCGCGTCGGTCGAGGCCGCGGGCGGCCGCGCGGTGCTGACCCGCCCGGAGCATCCCTCCGGCTCGGACCGGATCTTCGAGGCCCTCGGCCTGGTCGATCCGGCGCGCCGGCACGATGCCGTGGTCAACGTCCAGGGCGACCTGCCGACCATCGAGCCGGCGGCAATCCGCCAGGCCCTGACGCCGCTCGCCGACGGCGAGGTCGACATCGCGACGCTGGTGGCCGAGATCACCCGCTCCGAGGAGCGGCGCGACTTCAATGTCAACAAGGCCGCCGTCGCCTTCGCCGAAGGCGCGCGCACCGCGCGGGCGCTCTATTTCAGCCGCACGCCGGTGCCCTGGGCCGGGCCGGAGGACGCGCTGCCGCTCTACCACCACATCGGCCTCTACGTGTTTCGCCGGAGCGCGCTGGAACGCTTCGTGGCCCTGCCCCGCTCGGCCCTGGAGGCACGCGAGAAGCTGGAGCAGCTCCGCGCGCTGGAGGCCGGCATGCGCATCGACGTGGCGCTCGTTGACACGGTTCCGCTCGGTGTCGATACTCCGGACGATCTGGCGCGCGCAAAGGCGCTGCTCGCGCCGGCCCCCTGATCCCGACAAGCTGGCCCGGAAGCCGCTCGGACGAGGCCTAACGCCATGGCCGCAGAGACTGATATGCAAGCGACCCCCGACACCGACCCCGCCGAGATCGTCGCCTTCCAGGGCGAGCCGGGGGCCAATTCGGACATGGCCTGCCGGGCGGTCTTTCCCGACCGCTCCACGCTCGCCTGCCGCTCCTTCGAGGATACCTTCGCGGCGGTGAACGAAGGCAGGGCCGGCTGCGCCATGATCCCGATCGAGAACTCGAGCGCGGGCCGCGTCGCCGACATCCACCACCTGCTGCCCGAGGGCGGGCTGCACATCATCGGCGAGCACTTCCAGAAGGTGCACCATCAGCTTCTCGCGCCCAAAGGGGCCAGCCTGGAGACCATCAAGGTCGTGCGCAGCCACGTGCAGGCTCTGTCCCAGTGCCGCCGCTTCCTGCGTGAGCGGGGTCTCGAGCCACGGGTGCATGCCGATACGGCAGGCGCCGCCGCCCAGATCGCGGCCAAGGGCGACCCAAGCCAGGCGGCGATCGCCTCCAGCCTGGCCGGCGAGATTTACGACCTGACGGTACTGGCGAGCGATATCGAGGACACCGAGCACAACACGACCCGCTTCCTGATCATGGCGCCGGAGCCGATCGACCCCGAGCCGAACGACGGGCCGGTCGTCACCACCTTCGTCTTCAAGGTGCGCTCGGTGCCGGCCTCGCTCTACAAAGCGCTGGGCGGCTTCGCCACCAACGGCGTCAACATCACCAAGCTGGAGAGCTACATCCTCGACGGCGGCTTCACGGTCGCGCAGTTCTACGCCGACATCGAGGGCCACCCCGACCAGCGGCCGGTGCGCCTGGCGCTGGAAGAGCTCGGCTTCTTCTCGCGCGAGGTGAAGATCCTCGGCGTCTATCCCGCCAACGCCTTCCGCAAGGAGGCCGCCAAGCTGGCCACGGCCTAGGGCCACCCAAGGCGGACAGCAGATCCGCCGAACCACAAACGCCTTTCCTTCCGAGAGACCCGATCCCGGTCCGACAACGATCGAAAGGACGATGATCCGTGCGTGCAGTTCTAGCCTTTCTCCTCACCGTTCTGTTGGCCTGGGGCGCCGCCGCGCGCTCCCTGACCGACGAAGAGCAGGCGTCGCTCAACCAGACGCGGGACCTGTTCCTCCAGGGCCTCAAGGAAGCCGATCAAGACGCGCTCGTCGGCGTTATCCCGCCCCGGGTGCTTTCCTACATCGCCAATGCAGCAGGCGTCTCCGAGGCGGCCTTGCGATCCAACATCGGGGAGACCATGGCGGCGGCCATGCGCCAAGTCGAAATCGTCAACGCGGAGATGGTCACCGAGAACCTCGAGGCGACGGAGGCGCGCGACGCCGACGGCGAGCCCTACTTGTGGGGCTTCGCCCCGACCTCCATGGAGATGATCGTCAACGGACAGCGGCTCAAGGTCGAGAGCCAGACCTTCGTCCTGCTCGAACGGGCGCGCTGGTACCTCATCCGCACGAACGAAGCGCAACAGGTCGCCATCCTGAGGACGACCTATCCCTTCCTCCAGCAAGTCGAGTTTCCGAGCGCAACGATGCCGGCGGTCGCCGAGTAACACGAAGCTTCATTGATTCGAACCGCCTCTCCCACCGTCATTGCGAGCCGGCGCCAGCCGGTGCGGCAATCCAGAGCCAGCGCTCAGGCGGCCGCCGTCTTGATGGCTTCGCTCCGCTCGCAATGACGCCCCGTTGTGGGTCGTTCTCAACGCAGCTTCGTTTAGAGTCCGACTCGATAATGAACTCCTTGAGATCGATAAGTTGCCACACTTCATTGGTCATCACCGGGCTTGACCCGGCGATCCAGAGTGGCGCCTGAATCGAACGATGACTGGATTGCCGGATCAGGTCCGGCA
>JAKSDN010000103.1 GCA_022360075.1 Kiloniellales bacterium
CACCTATCAATGCGTCGGCAACATCAACGGCGTGCGCAGCGCCGCCGTCGTGCAGGTCGAGCCCGGCGGGAACTGGGGCGGGCCCTACGTCGCGGGCCAGATCCGCAACCAGTATGCCGGCTACCATTTCACCGGCGAGCTGTTCGGCGGCACGGAAGGCTACGTCTCGCTGGTCGACGCCGTCAGCGGCCAGCGGATCGATCGCGTCTGGATCGGCGTGACCCAGGGCGGCTTCATGCTCGTGACCGAGGACGGGTCGCGCTATCCCTTTAGCTGTCGAACCTAGCGGCGAACTCCGCCCGGCGGTCCGGGCCCCCTCACCCAGCTTCGGGTCAGGCGCGGCTACCGCCGCACCGACCCTGCGCAACCCTCTCCCCCACGGGGGAGAGGGATGAGAAGGCTCGGCGAGGCCGTCGGCCGAGCCCTAGCCGGAGCTGGGTGAGGGGGCCACGGCCGCACCGAGCGGCAGCCCGCTAAACGCGCCTGCCGCGCAGGAAGACGAACCCGTCCTGCATCCCCTGCATCCCTGCCATGACGTCCGCGCGCCGAGCCCGGCGCCGCTTGATCGCCCCTGGTCCCAGCTCTATTTCTTTCAATAATTCCTGAAACTCCAGGAAAAGCCATGGACCTGCCTGCCATCACCCAAGCCTTCGTGCTGCATTTCGGCGAGATGGGCAGCCGTTGGGGCATCAGCCGCACCGTCGGCCAGATCTACGCCCTGCTGTTCGTCTCCGCCGAGCCGCTCAACGCCGATGAGATCGTCGAGAAGCTGGGCTTCTCGCGCTCCAACGTCAGCATGGGCCTGAAGGAGCTGCAGTCCTGGAACTTGGTGCAGCTTCGCCACCGGCCCGGCGACCGACGCGACTACTTCACGACCCCGGAGGATCTCTGGGCGATCCTGCGCACGCTCGCCGAGGAGCGTAAGAAGCGCGAGGTCGAGCCGACGCTTTCCGTGCTGCGGGAGATCCTCATGCAGGCCCCCGCGACGGCCGAAGAGCGCCACGCGCAAGAACGCATGCGTGAGTTGCACGACCTGATCGAGCTGCTGACCCAATGGCACGCCGACGTGCAGCGCCTGGATACCGAGCGCCTGGTTCAGCTCCTATCGCTCGGCGCCAAGGTCCAGAAAGCGCTCGAGATGAAAGACCGGCTCACCGTCCTGCCAGGCCGCAAGCGCGCCGGCAGCGACCCGGAGAAGAAAGGCAAGCCATGATGGACAGCCTTCTGCTCGCCCGCATTCAGTTCGGGGCCAACATCTCCTTCCACATCCTGTTCCCGACCATCACCATCGCGCTCGGCTGGGTGCTGCTGTTCTTCAAGCTGCGCTACAACCGGACCCAGGACATGAGGTGGATGGATGCCTACCGTTTCTGGGTCAAGGTCTTCGCCCTGTCCTTCGCGATGGGCGTGGTCTCCGGCATCACGATGTCGTTCCAGTTCGGCACCAACTGGCCGGGCTTCATGGAGACCGTCGGCAACATCGCCGGTCCCCTGCTGGCCTACGAGGTCATCACCGCCTTCTTCCTCGAGGCCGTCTTCATCGGCATCATGCTGTTCGGCTTCCGCCGGGTATCCAACCGGGTGCATACGCTTGCGACCTTCCTGGTCGCTTTCGGCACCACGGCCTCGGCCTTCTGGATCATTGCGCTTAATTCCTGGATGCACACGCCGGTCGGCTTCGAGATGCGCGACGGCGTGGCGCACGCGACCGACTGGTGGGCGATCGTCTTCAATCCCTCCATGCCCTACCGCCTGAGCCACATGCTGATCGCCTCCGGCCTGACGGTGGCCTTCCTGATCGCCGGCATCTCGGCCTTCCGCTGGTTGCGTGGCGAGCGCGGGCCCGATGTCATGGCCGCGCTGCGCAGTGGCGTGATCCTCGGCGCGGTGCTGATCCCCCTGCAGATCTTCATCGGCGACCTGCACGGCCTCAACACGCTCGAGCACCAGCCGCAGAAGGTCGCCGCGATGGAAGGCAACTGGCAGACCGGCGGCAACGTCCCGCTGCTGCTCTTCGCCCTGCCGGACGAGGAGGCCCGCGCCAACCGCTTCGAGATCGCCATTCCCGATGGCGCCAGCTTGATCCTCAAGCACGATCCCGACGGCATCGTGCTCGGCCTCGACGACTACGAGGGTGTCCATCCACCCGTCGCGCCCGTGTTCTTCGGCTTCCGGATCATGGTCGGCGTCGGCCTGCTCATGCTGCTCGTCTCCTGGCTCGGCGCCTGGCAGCTCTGGCGGGAGGGTGCGCCACGCCCCTGGCTCGCGCGGGCCCTGGTCGCCATGACCTTCTCCGGCTGGGTGGCGACGCTCGCCGGCTGGTACGTGACGGAGATCGGGCGGCAGCCCTGGCTGGTCTCGGGCGTGCTGAAGACCGCCGAGGCCGTCGCCCCGACCGTGTCGGCGCCGCAGATCGGCACGACGCTCACGCTCTACCTGACGCTCTACGTCCTGCTGCTCGCGGCCTATATCGGCGCGATCTTCTATCTCGCCCGCAAGGGCACGAAGACGCCCGATCGCCGCGGACCGTCGCGCAGCGCCCTGCCCGTTTCGGCCGCGAAGGCCGTGTGAGGAGATAGGAGCCATGGACCCGATCCTCGGCGCCGACGGACTTCCCGTCGTCTTCGCCGCCCTCATGGGCCTGTCGATCCTGATCTACGTCGTGCTCGACGGCTACGACTTGGGGATCGGCATGCTCTTCGCGTTGGCCAGCGATGCCGAGAAGGACCGCATGATCGCCTCGATCGGGCCCTTCTGGGACGCCAACGAGACCTGGCTGGTGCTGGCGGTCGGGTTGCTGCTGGTCGCCTTTCCGCTGGCCCACGGCACGATCCTGACCGCGCTCTACCTGCCCGTGGCCCTCATGCTGATTGGTCTCATCCTGCGCGGCGTCGCCTTCGAGTTCCGCGCCAAGGTCGGGCCGCGGCACAAGCGGATCTGGAATCTCGCCTTCCTGGCGGGCTCGGTGACGACGG
>JAKSDN010001176.1 GCA_022360075.1 Kiloniellales bacterium
AGACGCCGGCGGCGGCTGCCAGGATGGCGAAGGCTGTCGGCGACAATCCACTGGTCCAACAGCCCAACGGAGGCCCCTTGTGAGCACGGACGACGCGCGCCACGACCGCTGCATCGACTACATCGAGTTCAATGTCGCCGACATCGCGCGGTCGAAGGACTT
Organism: Kiloniellales bacterium; assembly: GCA_022360075.1. The sequence continues at coordinate 163 of JAKSDN010001176.1, forward strand.
CTATGGCAAAGCCTTCGGCTGGCACTTCACCGATTACGGCCCGAGCTATTGCGAGTTCTCGGACGGCCACATGAAGGGCGGCTTCGACGCCAGCGCGCCCGTGGCGACCGGCGGCCCCCTGGTCGTGCTCTACGGCGAAGACCTGGCAGCGATCCAGGCGCAGGTCGAGGCGGCGGGCGGCAAGGTCGTCAAGCCGGTCTTCGAGTTTCCCGGCGGCCGCCGCTTCCACTTCACCGATCCCGACGGCTACGAGCTCGCGGTCTGGACCGAGGCGTAAGGCACCACGGTTGTAGGGCGGAATAGCGAAGCGTATTCCGCCGGATGAACGGACCTGTCGATCGCTGATCAACCGGGCGTGCGAACGCTATCCGGCGCAATACACTATCGCTATTGCGCCCTACGGTATCCGGGCCCGGCTCTCCAGGTCCCCCAAGATGACGCCGCGGTTGCGCACGTAGCTGCGGGCGGCCGTCGCCTCGGGCTGGTGATCCCAGGGCTCATGGTGGCCCTGGCCGAGCGCCTCGAAGATCAGGCGGCGCGCGCGCTGATCGCGGATCACCGACTGCCTCAGCGCGGGCAGATCCCAACGTCGATCGACTTCCTCGGCGAAGACGGCTTCGATATCCCCGGCGGCAGTGCTGCCGGCCAGGTTGGTCATCTCGTCTGGATCGGATTCCAGGTCGAAGAGCTGAGCCGGAGAATCTTCTCCGACGACGTACTTGTGGCGGCCGCGACGGACCATGACCAGGGGACCCGCGGCCGCCTCGCCGAGATACTCGCCGACCACCTCATCAGGACCATCCGCGGCTTCGCCGCGCAGCAGGGGCAGCAAAGAGCGCCCGGGTAGCGGCCCAGCCGCATCGGGGCCATCGCCGCCGGCAAGGTCGGTCAGGGTGGGGTAGAGATCGAGCAACGACACGTGCCTTGCCACCCGGCTCGGCGCGAAGCGGCCGGGCGCGTGGACGATCAGGGGCACGCGCGCCGCGGGCTCGAAGAAAGTCATCTTGTACCAAAGACCGCGCTCGCCGAGCATGTCGCCGTGGTCGCCGGTCAGGATGACGATGCAGTCCTCGCCAAGCCCGCAGGCGGCCAGCGTGGCGCGCAGGGCGCCGACTTTCTCGTCGATATAGCTGATGGCGCCGTAGTAGGCGCGTCGCGCCGCGCGGATGCGCTCGTCGCTCAGCGGCGCCTCGTCGGCGCCGATCGCCCGGCGCAGGCGAAGGCTGTGCGGGTCCTGCTGCTCGGTCGGCAAGGCGGACACGCGCGGCAAGTCGATCTCGACGTCGTCGTAGAGCCGCCAGTAGCGCTCGCCGATGGTGTAGGGGTCGTGCGGATGGGTGAAAGAGACCCACAGGAAAAAGGGCCGCGGATCGGCCTCGCGCGCCAGGTCGAAGATCTTACGCTCGGCCTGGAAGGCGACCTCGTCGTCGAAGTCGATCTGCAGGCTGCGCGCGCAGGGCCCGGCCTCCAGCACACTCGCCATGGTGTGGAAGTAGTCCTGGCGCGCGTCCGGCGCCTCCCAGTTCGGGGTCCAGCCGAAGTCGGCCGGATAGATGTCGGTGGTCAAACGCTCCTCGAAACCGTGGAGCTGGTCCGGCCCGACATAGTGCATCTTGCCGCAGAGGATCGTGCGGTAGCCCATGAGCCGGAGGTGATGGGCGAAGGTCGGTACGCCGGCGGGGAACTCGGACGCATTGTCGTAGGCGCCGATGGCCGAAGGAAGCTGGCCCGAGAGCATGGAAAAGCGCGAAGGAGCGCAGAGCGGCGAATTGCAATAGGCGCTGTCGAAGACCACGCCGTCCGCCGCCAGGGCCGCGATGTTGGGCGCCCTCACCAGCGGATGACCATGGACCGGGAGCGCCTGCGGCGCCAACTGGTCGACCTGGACCACGAGTATGTTCGGTCTGCGCGCTGTCATCCCCACCGTCTCCCCTCTCGGTTTTTCGTTCCGTCTCTCGTCAAGCCCGCCGGGGCGGGTGCCCGGCTCCTTTGCGTGCCGCCGGCCGGCGTGTTAGAGCCCTTCCGCCCAGGACGCCGCAGAATCCGCGCAATGAAAACCGATCTCTTCGACTTCGAGCTGCCGAAAGAGCTGATCGCACAGCATCCGGTCGAGCCGCGTGACGCGGCACGACTCCTCCTGGTCGGCGCGCGACTCGAAGACCGTCTCGTACGCGAGCTGCCGGCGATCCTGTCCCCGGACGACCTGCTGGTGTTCAACGATACCAAGGTCATCGCCGCGCGTCTGGTCGGCAGGCGCGGCGCGGCCCGTGTCGAGGTCACCTTGCACAAACCCTGCGGCAGCGAGGCCGCCGGCGCCCTGCCGGCGACTTGGCGGGCTTTCGCACGCCCGGCAAAGAAGCTGCGTCCCGGCGACCGCCTGGTCTTCGCGCCGGGCTTCGAAGCCGAAGTCGCCGACAAGGGCGAGGCCGGCGAGGTCACGCTGCAGCTCGATCGCGCCGGGCCGGATCTTGGCGAAGCGCTGGCCCGCCACGGGCAGATGCCGCTGCCGCCCTACATCCGGCGGGACGGCCAAGGCGACGCGCACGACCGGGCCGACTATCAGACGATCTACGCCCGCGCAGAGGGTGCGGTCGCGGCGCCGACGGCCGGCCTGCACTTCACGGCAACGCTGCTGGAAGCCTTGGCGGCGCGCGGAATCGAAAGCCTGTTCGTGACACTGCACGTCGGCGCCGGCACCTTCCTGCCGGTCAAGACCGAAGATGCGAGCACGCATCCGATGCACAGCGAGCGCGGCATTCTCACCCAAGCCGCGGCCGACAGGATCAACGCGGCCCGCGCTGCCGGGCGGCGGGTCGTCGCGGTCGGTACGACCAGCCTGCGCCTGCTCGAGGCCGCGGCGGCGGAAGATGGCCGCCTCGAGGCCTTCGACGACGACATCGATCTCTTCATCCTGCCGGGCTACCGCTTCAAGCTCGTCGACCGCCTGCTGACGAATTTCCACCTGCCGCGCTCGACCCTCTTCATGCTCGTCGCCGCCTTTACCGGCCTGGAGCGCATGCAGTCCGCCTACGCTCACGCACGAGCCGAGCGTTACCGCTTCTACTCCTACGGCGATGCCTGCCTGCTGGAGCGCGAGGCAACTTCGTGACGGCGCCGATCCGATTCGCTTTCGAGGTCTTGGCCCGCGACGGCGCGGCGCGGCGCGGCCGCCTGAGCACGGCGCACGGCGTCGTCAACACGCCGGCCTTCATGCCGGTCGGCACCGCCGGGACGGTCAAGGGCCTGCTGCCCGAGCAGGTGGCGGCGGCCGGCACGGAGATCGTGCTCGGCAACACCTATCACCTCATGCTGCGGCCGGGCGCCGAGCGGGTCGCCGCGCTCGGCGGTCTGCACCGCTTCATGGACTGGCCGGGGCCGATCCTGACCGACTCCGGCGGCTTCCAGGTCATGTCGCTGGCCGAGCTGCGCCAGTTGAGCGAGCGGGGCGTGCGCTTCCGCTCCCACGTCGACGGCAGCCAGCACGAGCTGACGCCGGAGCGCGCGGTCGAGATCCAACGCCTGCTCGACGCCGACATCACCATGGTCCTGGACGAGTGCACCTCCTTTCCGGCGAGCGAGGAACAGGCCGGGGAATCGATGGCGCTCTCCATGCGCTGGGCCGAGCGTTGTCGGACAGCCTTCGAGAAGCGCCCGGGCTATGGCCTCTTCGGCATCGTCCAGGGCAGCGTCTATCCGGCGCTGCGCCAGGCCTCGGCCGAAGCGCTTTGCGCCATCGGATTCGACGGCTATGCGGTGGGCGGCCTTGCGATCGGCGAGGGTCAGGACACCACCTTCGAAGTTCTCGACGCCACGGTCCCCGCCCTGCCCGAGGATCGGCCGCGCTACCTGATGGGCGTCGGCAAGCCCGACGACCTCGTCGGCGCCGTGCGGCGCGGTATCGACATGTTCGATTGCGTGCTGCCGACCCGCTCGGGCCGCACCGGCCAAGCCTTCACGCGCCGGGGCACGCTGCACCTGCGCAACGCCCGGCACAAAGAGGACCCGCGGCCGCTCGATCCGGACTGCGCCTGCCGCGCCTGCACCCGCTTCGGCCGCGCCTATCTGCACCACTTGGTGCGCAGCGGCGAGATGCTCGGCCCGATCCTCCTCACCCTGCACAATCTGCACTACTATCAGGAGCTCATGGCCGGCCTGCGCGGCGCCATCGAGACCGGCAGCCTCGACGACTTCGCCGGCCACTTCGCCCGGCAACAGGCCGAGGGCGACCTGGCGCCGCTTTGAGCGGCGAGTGGGAGGCGGACCCCGATGCGGCAAGAGGCCCCCGTGACGGCATCCCAGCCGGGCCCGGCCCCGGGCGAGCCCAAGGCCGCGATCCGCGCCCGGGCTCTGGCGAACGGCTTCGATGCGGTCGGCTTCGCCACGGCCGCGCTCGGCGACGAGGCCCGGCGTAACCTGGCGGCCTACCTGGCCGAGGGCTATCACGGCGACATGGGCTGGCTCGCCGACAAGGCGGAGCGGCGCGGCGATCCGAAAGCGCTCTGGCCGGCGGCGCGCTCGGTCGTCGTGCTCGGGCTGAACTACGGCCCGTCCCAAGATCCTCTCGGTCTGCTCGACAAAAGGGACCGGGCGACGATTTCCGTCTATGCCCGCAATCGCGACTACCACGATGTCGTGAAGAAGCGGCTGAAGGCCCTGGCCCGCTGGATGGCCGAGCGCCTGGCCTGCGAGGTCAAGGTCTTCGTCGACACCGCGCCGGTGATGGAGAAGCCGCTGGCCGAGGCCGCCGGCCTGGGCTGGCAAGGCAAGCACACGAACCTGGTCTCGACGACCTTCGGCTCCTGGCTCTTCCTCGGCGAGATCTACACCACCCTGGAGCTTGCCCCCGATCCGGCCGAAAAGGACCACTGCGGCTCCTGCCAGCGCTGCCTCGAGGTCTGCCCGACCGACGCCTTTCCGGCGCCCTACAAGCTCGATGCACGGCGCTGCATCTCCTACCTGACGATCGAGCACAAGGGGCACATCGCGCCCGAGTTCCGCGCCGCCATGGGCAACCGCATCTACGGCTGCGACGACTGCCTGGCCGTCTGCCCTTGGAACAAGTTCGCCCGGCCGAGCCGCGAGGCCGCCTTCCTGCCGCGCGCCGAGCTCAGCGCGCCGCGCCTGGCCGATTTGGCCGCGCTCGACGCGGCCGCCTTCCGCCAGCTCTTCGCCGGCTCGCCGATCAAGCGGACCGGCCACGCCCGCTTCCTGCGCAACGTCCTGATCGCCATCGGCAACAGCGGAGAGCCCGCGCTCGCGCCGAGCGCCCGGGCTCGGCTCGATGCGGCCTCGCCCCTGGTGCGGGCCATGGCGGTCTGGGCCCTCGGCCGGCTGCTCACCCCGGCAGACTTCGCGGCCGAGCGCGCGCGCTGCCTGCCCGGCGAAAGCGACCCGGCGGTGCGCGCGGAGTGGCAGGCCGTCGATCCTTGAACGGCCGGGTCATAAAGCGCATACGCACCATTATGGCCGAAGACTCGGAAGTCGGAGACCGCTGGAACCCAGGACAGGTGAGCGCTTGTACCTGCTTCAACCTGCGCCAGGCGACCCGCCTGGTCACGCAGCGCTATGACTCGGCGCTGCGGCCGGCCTGAAGGCAACCCAGTTCAGCGTCCTCGCCGTCGCGCAAAGCGAGGGCGAGATGCCGCTCGGCCGGGAGCAGTGGTC
>JAKSDN010000240.1 GCA_022360075.1 Kiloniellales bacterium
GCCTCGCCGTGCTTCTTGACGAAGAACTCGGCCAGCACCGGCACGTCCTCGTGGCGCTCGCGCAGCGGCGGCACCTCGAGGTCGAATCCCTTGAGCCGGAAGTAGAGGTCCTGGCGGAATTGGCCCTTGCGCACGAGCTCGGGCAGCGAGCGGTTGCAGGCCGCGATCACGCGCACCTCGCAGATCTGGGTCTTGTCGCTGCCGAGCGGCTTGACCTCGCCTTCCTGCAAAAAGCGCAGCAGGCTGACCTGGAAGGAGGGCGAGACCTCGGAGATCTCGTCGAGGAACACGGTGCCGCCGTCGGCCGCGCGGAACAGCCCGAGCCGGTCGCTGATCGCGCCGGTGAAGGCGCCGCGCTTGTGACCGAAAAGCTCGGACTGCAGCATCTCGTCTGAGAGACCGCCGCAGTTCTGCACCAGCAGCGGCGAGTTGCGCCGGCCGCTGTTGTAGTGGATCGCGCGGGCCAGCAGCTCCTTGCCGGTGCCCGTGCCGCCCTGGATCAGGATCGGCAGCTCGGTCGCGGCCGCCTGCTTGGCGAGGTTGCAGAGCTCGGCCATCTTCGGGCTGCTGTAGACCAGCTTCTCGAAGCGGTAGGACTGGACGATCGGTTCGTCGAGCGGCTTGCTGTCCAGCAGCGGCGAGTTCTCGGTGAACTTGAGCTCGCGGCTGAGCAGACGGTGGCGGCGCGACAGCTCGCGCGTCTCCAAGGCGCGCTTGACCAGCAGGCTGACCTGCGCCGGGGCGAGCGGCTTGGTGACGTACTGATAGATCGCGGCCTCGCGGATCGCGCGCTCCAGCGCCGCGTCGTCCAGGCCCTCGCTGATCAGGATGCGAATGACGTAGGGATGCGAGATGCGGATGCGGCTCATCAGATCGAGCCCGCTCGCGCCCGCCGCACCGTGCTCGCACATCACCAGATCGACGTCGACCTCGTCGAGAATGCCGAGCGCCTCGCGCTCGGAGGCGCAGCAGAGCACCCGATAGTCGGCCTCGCGCGTGAGCTCGGCCTGCACGGTCGCGCACTCCTCGGCCGAGCGGTCGATGACCAAAATCGTGCTGACGCCGTCCATCCGAACTCGACTAAGCAGATTTGCAAACTGCAAAGTAAGTTATCAGATGGGTGGGGCAGAAGCAATCGGTGTGGAGCCTGCGGTGGTCGATCACCCGCCCAGCACGGCCGTGCATTTGATCTCGACCTTGATGCCGGGCATGGAAAAGCCGGCGACGGCGAAGCCGGTCCAGGTCGGGTAGCTGTCGACGAAGTAGCGGTCCTTGACCTGCATGAAGAGCTTGAGCTCCGCCATGTCGGGCGCGAACCAGGTCTCGAGCTCGATCACGTCGGCGAAGCTGGCACCGGCGGCTGTGAGCACCTTACCGACGTTCTCGAAGGCCTGGACGAACTGCGCCTCGCTGTCCTCGATCACCTGCAGGTTCTCGTCGCGGCCGACCTGACCGGAGATGTAGAGCCGGTCGCCGACCAGGATGCCGGGGCAGTAGTGGTAGCTCTCGAAGATGTTCTCCATGCCCGGCGGCACGATGACTTTTCTTTCGCTCGCCATGCTGGGGCTCCCGTTGCTGTCATAGCCTGCGAACTCGCGGTTTCGGCGCGACGGAACGCGCTGCATGACGACCTAGCGTCCTTCGAGACGCGCCCTGTCGGGCGC
>JAKSDN010000976.1 GCA_022360075.1 Kiloniellales bacterium
CCGGCGGCAGGGCCGGGCGCTGCGCTGGATCCAGTTCGCGACTGCCGGCCTGGACAACGCGCACAAGTTCGGCGTCCCGGACGGTTGCCTGGTCTGCAATGCCGGCGATGTCTGGGCGCCGACCGTCGCCGAGCATGCCATAGCCCTGTTGCTTGGTCTGGTTCGGCAGGTCCATCTGTACGAGCGAAGCCGGCAAGGCGGCGACGGAGTCCGCGAGGCCCTGGCCGGCGGCCTTGCGTCACTGCAGGATTTCACCATCGCCGTCGTCGGAGTCGGCAGCATCGGCCGCGAATTCGCAAGCCGGGCCAAGCCCTTCGGCTGCCGCCTCCTCGGCGTGACGCGCAATCCGCGCGAGGTCGAGGGAATCGACGAATGCCTGCCGCTCGATCGTCTCCACGAGGCGCTCGCCCAGGCCGATGCCGTCGTGCTCAGCGTCGCCCTGACGCCCGAGACCCGCTACCTCGTCGGCCGCGATGCGCTTGCCGCCATGAAGGCATCGGCCTTGCTGATCAATGTGTCGCGTGGCGACGTGGTCGACGAGGCCGCCTTGGTGAGGGCGTTGCAGGAAGGGGAGATCGCCGGTGCGGGCCTCGACGTCTTTTCGGTCGAGCCGCTGCCCTCTGAGAGCCCCCTGCGGCACCTGCCCAACGTGATCCTGTCACCCCATGTCGCGGGCTTCGGCGCGGCCAAGACCGTCGAGCGTCTGGTCGAGCTGTGCCGCGACAACATCGCTCGCCTTGCCGACGGCAGACCGCTGCGCAACGTCGTCGAGCTTTAGGCGTGGGCAATCGGCGGACGGGACAACCTTTGTGCGCTTCGCGCGGTTCCTCTGGAACCCTTCGAGACGCCCGCTCACGCGGGCTCCTCAGGATGAGGCCTTTCCTTTGTGCCACGAAGATTGTTCCTCATCCTGAGGAGCGTCCTTCGGGACGCGTCTCGAAGGACGCACAATGGTATTGCAGCGAGCTCTACGCCGCCGCTTCGTCGAGCGACGGCAGCGCCCCCTTGAGCGGCGAACGCATGGCCTCGAGGATGCGCGCCACAGCTTCAAGCGTCGGCGTGCGGGCGTTCGATGGGATGTTGCCGCTTTTCATCGCGGCCGCGGCGAGGGCGTCGCGGTCGTAGCCTTTCGGCAAGCAGTCCTCGAGGCCCAGGTCGAGGCCGATCCTCTCGCGCAGGCGGCAGACGCCCTCCGTCACCGTCGCTGTCTGCATCATCCGCTTCAGCCAAGCGCGCTTGGCCTCCGGCATGGCCGGCTCGTTGAAGGCGGTGACCGCGGGCAGGGCGAGCGCGTTGCCGAGCCCGTGAATGACATGGTGCTGGGCGCCGAGTGGCGCGGCGATGGCGTGGGCGAGGCCGAGCTCCGTGGAGTTGAAGGCGACCGCCGCGAAGCTTGAGCCGAGCAAACACGCACCACGCGCTTCCAAATTCGCCGGCTCTTCGACCGCGACCGGCAAGCAGCGCCAGAGCTTCTCCAGTGCGGCCTGACACAAGAGGTCGGTGATCTCCGAGGCCTTGCGCGAGGTATAGGCCTCGAAGGCGTGGGTGAAGGCGTCGAAGCCGGTGTGGGCGGTCGGCGACTTCGGCAGGCTCAGCAGCAGCTCGGGATCGAGGAGGGCGATCTCGGCCATGGCGTCGCGGCTGCGCACCCTGAGCTTGATGTCGGTCCCCGGCTTCGAGATGATGGCCATCTCCGAGACCTC
>JAKSDN010001394.1 GCA_022360075.1 Kiloniellales bacterium
CGAACCCGAAGGGGCTACGGCACGGCTTTGCGGTGGGCGCGCTTGTCGCCGGTGTACCCGATGTCACGGTGATGCGCTGGCTTGGTCACGCGCGGCTTGAAACCACGATGATCTATACCGAGGCGATCGGTGCCGAGGCACGAACGATCGCCAAACGAATGTGGGGGCCACTCCTTAGCCGCGACCTCTTGGCGTAAACAGAATAGCCCATTCTGTTCACAACGGTAAGAGCGGTCCTGCCAAGAGTGAGGAAATCAATGAAAATGAACAGGTTAGCGTCAACTGGGTTAGTCCCCGCACTCGCGCTTTGCGTCGCTGTCCTAGGGGGATGCAAATCGACACAGGAAGCTGCACCAGCCTTGAGCGGAGAGCAGCTCGCGGAGGCCAAGTCGAAGTGGACGGGCACATGGTCAGGTGCGTGGGGACAGGACGGTAGCTGTGCGTCCACGGTGGCGATCAGTGAGGTCACGGGGCACCGGGCCAAGGCGAAGTACAGTTGGGGCGGTGGCTGTGGCGGTGCAGTGCCAAGTTCATACACCGACACAGGCGCAGTGATATCGGGCGACACGATCGAGCTTAGTCTGATGTGGGGCTGGGGTGCCCGCTACACGATGCGGGAAGACGGCAACCTCGACGGCGAGTGGTGGTCAAGGGGGAAGCGAAACACGGCATCCTCGACTTTCTACAAACAGTAGCACGAGTTTCCTGTAGATAACTTGGGGGTAGACGAAGTGCTACCCCTACCCTTTTGCGGAGAGGGCATTGCTTTGTCCCATAGTCTGCACATTCTTTGACCCCGAGACCACTTTGCTACCGATTGAAAGTGCTACATGCCTCCAGGACTCGCACTCGCGGCACAACAACCAGATGGAACGCGGAGGTTTTGACAAAGATGACCCGCATCATACAAATTGCCACACTTGCCTTGGCACTTATCACTAATGCGAATACCACACTCGGATTAGAACCTGCTTTGGCTCCGGACATGGCGGTAGGGACTTCAATCACCTTTGAAGGTCCCAAAGGAAATGTCGTTTGGGTACTCGAAAGCCGTGAGGATGACCTATTCCATTGGCGAAGTGGTGCACAACGCTGGGTCAAGCGAACGAACTTTGACCCTACCGTGGAGTGGAGCAACTCGGAGAAATCCGGAAGCAACGAATTCACCGGATCGCACGCTGGTCTATACCCCTTGGAAGAAGGCAAGTCGTCGAAACTGGAAGTGACGTCGTCGACTGGAAGATTTTATCACCACACCTGCACGGTAGGTATTGTTGAAACCATCACCGTTCCCCTGGGAACGTTCCCGACGTACCCCGTAGATTGCAAATCGGTGATCATGAAGACAGGCAAAGTCACCAGGGAGCGCGTCTACTACTACTCGCCACAGCATCGCTTCTTCATAAGACGCACATCCGGTCGCACGAACTTTGATGTGGTGAGCATCACGCCGTAGCAAGTCCAAGTCATCGAGCATCTCCACCGACATCCTGCGGCTCTCGCTCTTCGCCTCGCAATACCCTCAACAAAACAGCACCCCGCCTTGCGGGGTGCTTCTCGTCTAGTACTCCTCGGCAAGCATCACCGTGAGTACCCTCGTTGTGACCGACGGATCAGCAGGGTCCTCTGACCCAAACGATAGCGTCTTGTCGTAGTAGTCGATTTTCCAAAGAACGCGTATGTCTTCGACCTCAAGAATGGCGCAATCATGTTCGCCATACGGGTCGTTGTCTCTATTGAACGCGTCGAATGACGCGACAGCATCAAGAACGCTGACCACAGCTAACGGACCGAGTGCCTCGATCCCGCGTGTGATCATTATCCGCCCCCCTACCCGATTGCATCTCAGCTGATCGTTAAGACGCCGTACTTCGGCTACCTTCTCTCTGTCCGACATTCAGTCCTCCGTGTTGCGAAGCCGGATTCAAGCGTTGTGCTCAAACCGGGCAGCCGCACACGGAAGGTCGCGACCAATGATACCACCTCCCCAATCTTGAAAGTCTGGACACGTGAATTCACACCCACCGCATCACAGCTTGTCGAGCCGTGATACGATTTCAGTATGGACGACACAACCGGCGACACGCCGCGACAAGACGCGACCGAGCATGTACGGTCGCGACCTGACGCAGACCTGTCGCGCTACTCCCTCACACCCAATGACGCACGTAGCTTGTTCGCTGACGCAGGACTTCCTTTACGACTTCGGACTGTTCAACGGTACTGTCGTCAAGCCAAACTTGACTGCCTCAAAATCGACCCAGAAACACAAGAGCCCACCGAAAAGGCTAACGGCGTTTACATCATTGAAGAAGAATCAGTGCGCAAGCGCATCGGAGATATGCTCGATCATGAAGCGTTCTCTGGTACGACAAGACGCGACAAGACGCGACCTATCGCGTCTGATCATGATCAGTCGCGACAAGACGCGATCAGTCGTGACACTCCAGCATCCCCGTCGGATGACATTGCCAAAGAAGAAGCATCGCAACCTCAAACAGATGACCTTAAAGACAAACTTGTTGAAGCTGAGATCCGAGCAGCCGGCCACAAAGCAGTTGCTGAGCAGATGAGGCGAGATCGCGATCTCGCAAATGAACGGCTTCGTGAGACCGATCGTGTTGTTGGGGTTTTTCAAGATCGCATTATGAGACTTGGAGGCGATCCAACTTTTCCCGAACTTCCTAATGCTCTTCCCGGAGGCTCACAACGCGAAAAAGAAGCTAAGGAAAAAACCGGCAACTCTGAGTCAGCGCCCAACTAATGCACAGTGGGGAAAACTGGCTCGCCACTTCAACACGCACCTTACGGTATACTGTTCGCATGGGTGAGGTGTTTGGAATATATGAGGGCTCTGATGAGTTAGATCGATTTGAAGTCCGCGATTTACGCGTTAAGACACGATTTGCAATCGATAATGAATTTTATGATGAGTTCACTCCGGTTCTCGGAACGACGATTTCAATGGTTTATGTGGCGCTTGTTCGTCACGCCAATAAGGAACAAAAGACCTGGCCGTCTCAGTCGCGTGTCGCTCAGCAATTAGGAGTGAACCGGCAATGGGTAGGAGTGTGTCTTCAGATTCTCCAGATGTTCAATCTCATAAGATCTGTGCGTGTGGGTAAGACTTGCACCAACAGGTACTACCTGATCGACCAAAAACATTGGAGAAGAGACTACGAAAAGATGCTCAGTGAGGTTGAACAGGCGATTGCGCTACAAGAGAAAAATGGGATAAAATCTGAAAAGAAAGGAAGAAAGCAAGTGATGTCAACTGAGTTGACATCACCTACAGTTGACATCAGGTGCCTCCGTAGATGCCAAGGACTGCTCTCCAAGTTGACATCTAATAGAAAGGATAAACATAAGGATAAACAAGTAAGGAGAGAAAAAATTACCGTAAAAAAAGCAACATCAATAAATAAGAAAGAATCTGATCCGCCAAAAGAAGTGTTCATAGGAAAAGGGCGGAAGACCGAGACCACCTTCGATCCAACGACGAATACAATAGTTCATCGGAGATACTAAACAGCCACAGGCCCCACTAACGACCTTTTGGTGCGGGCGGCGGGACTCGAACCCGCACTCGCCAAAGCGAAAGGGGTTTTAAGCCCCTTGCGTCTACCTGTTCCGCCACGCCCGCACGTGGTCGTATTGATATCGTTTCTCTGACCCGTCACCAAGAGGGAAGGGCTAGGCGGCTTTTCCTCGCTGGTCCGTCTCTTTCCCTTTCTTGCTTGGTCGCTGCTTCCTCACGTTGATGGCGGCCGCGTCGAGGCTGGTCTTGATATGTGCCGCGTAGACCTTCTCGATCATCTCGACGCTGGTGCGGCAGTTTTTTGCAATCTGGTAGATGTCGGCTCCCTCCATGAGGCGGAAGCAGATGTAGGTATGACGAAGGCTATAGGCGGTGCGCCGGTTGCCGTCACGGTCGAACTTCAGATCTTCTTCGTCGAGAACGGCATTGAGTTGGTCCCGGTGCCCTGCGGGAAAGACCAGATCTGTGGGCTCAGGAGCGTTGCGCTTTGCGATGCGTTGGTAGGGGCGCACTGCTCCTGATGTGCTCTTGCAGTACCCGATACCTCGTTTGCCGCGCACTTCAATCTCCAGAATGGTCTCGCCGGTCGCTTCATCTTCGACGATTGACACGTCTCGATGTTGGAGGCGCTTCGCCTCATCAGGGCGTAGTCCGGTGTTTGCCATGAAGAGCACATAGTCGTGCAGCTGCTCAGTTGCCCACTGCCACCGTCTGCCATTGGCCTCACGGGCACGGCGACGGGTCGCTTCATAGAGCTGCTTGTACTCCTCGTGGGAGAACCACGCCCGGTGTGTGACCTTGCCTGAGGTTTTGTATGGCACGGACAAATCCGGAAGGTGTGTCAGCCACTCATAGCGAATGGCTGTCTTCAGGACTTGGCGGAGTGCCACGATCTCTTGATGCATGGTGCTCCGTGCAGGGGGCTTTCCGGTCTCGCTCGTCTCACGGCGATGGAGCCGGTACTCCTGCACCAGACCCGAGGTGATTTGGGAGAGACCCTTGCCGCCGAAGAACGGCATGAGGTGCTTGGTGATTCGAAGCTCCATGCATTTGACGTAGACCGGACTCCGGTTTCCTTCGGTGATGAGTTCGTATTCACGCATGAACGCTTTGGCGGCGTCGCGGAATGTCTTTTCATTCGTGACTTCGCCGCTTCGATGCTTGCCGCGCAGTTCGAGATACCAGTCCTCAGCGAACTCTTTGGCAAGTTGGAGGCTCGCTTCCTTGGTGCTCACGCGTCGGTTCTTGCCCGCGAGATAGGTTGAGCACTGCCAGACGCCACTGCCGGGTCGCTTGTATACGTGGAGCTTGCCGCCCATCAGCGTGTGCTTTTCCATCGCCTGTGACACCTCTGGGGAAGGGACGATTTTGTGTAAGAGGTGTGTAACGATAGCACAGACGCAGTTTTTGGGAAATTGTTTTATAAGCAACTGATTTATATGAAAATATATTTTGTGTGTATGAGGTGTTATGCGATTTTAAGTCCAATGCGTCTACCGATTCCGCCACGCCCGCAAGCCGGGCCCTGAGACTCGGGCCTTAAAGCCGGGCGCACTATGGCCGTAGCGTTCCGCCCGGCGCAAGGCTCGCGGTCGGTGGCGTCCGCCACGGCCCCGGCGCGCCTGGCCGGCTGCGGACATCCATCGTGCTGTCGCCGGCACGCGTCCGGAGGACTCCCCGTTTTTGTGATTTCAAACACAGATAGCCTAATTCGACCATTTATTCTGCTTTAGATCGCACTAAACAAAATTCGATATGGCTCGTCCTCTCTAGGTCCGCAGTGTGCCGAGCCTTCGAAGGAGAAGGAGCGGATCATGACGAAGTCGAAACACGGCGTTATCGACCTTATCACCGGGTGTCTGCCGGCTGCCGGCGGTGTTCTTGCTTGCCTGACTCTCGGGGCCGGGGCCGCTTGGGCGATCGACTACGGCGTCGACATGCCGGACCCGGGTATCCCTGGCTACAGCTTCCCGGAGTCCGAGACCAACCTCGTCGCCTGGGTCGATGCGGGCGATAGCAAGCGGATCAACACCCATGCCTGGGGCGTCTGGGCCGCGCTGACGTCGCTGTCCGGGCGGCCGGCGCACGGCCAGGCGGACGCGCGGGTCTATCAGACCTGGATGACGCCCGGCCAGATCCTGGAAGCGACCAACAGCACGGAAAGCCACGCGCTGACCGCCGATCAGCGCCCGCTCGTGCTGGAGACGCCGCGTCAGTTCAGCGCCTCCGACAGCACGCAGGCGGTTGCTGCGCAGAGCGCGCCGGACTGCGGCCAGGGCGGCAAGCCGGACACCTGCATCGTGGTCACGGTGAACTACAGCCCGCCGGCGGCCAAGCACGCGCTCGAGAACCGGCTGATGTGGGCGAGCACGCTGCAGGCCTATCTGGACAACGGCTACGTCGAGATCCCGAACTTTCCGGTCGCGGCGGTCACGGTGAAGCCGGTCTACAAGGTGATCACCCAGGACAAGCTGCGCAACGGCCGGCTCTACGTCATGCCGGCCTGGCCGGGCACGCCCGATCCGCCGAAGGCCTTTCCCGAGACGGCCTGGAACGAAGGCTGCTTCTACGTTGACACCGAGAATCAGGGGCAGGGCAATGGTGCCGTCGATTGGTCCTGCGCGAATCCAACGCCGGAGACCACCTACAACCTCGAGGACTTCATCAACATTCCGATCACCGCCGCGGATCAGGCCTACTACGCGAAGCTGACCCAGGGCCAGGCGCAGGTCCAGCCGGGTGATATCCTGATCCTGGTCGCCATGCACACCACGACCCGCGAGATGACCCGCTGGGCCTGGCAGACCTTCTTTTGGACCCCGAGCGTCAACGATCCCAAGCTGCCGAGCAGCGCGGCGATCGCCGCCGACCGGCCGGCCGAGCTGACCGGCGCGCCGGCACACTACGCCATGTCGGTCGCCTATCAGATGCTGGCGCCGGCCCATCCGCTCAACGGCGGCCGCGACGTGGGCTCCCTGCATCCGGCCTACAACCCCTATCTCGAGGCCGGCTTCGCGCCCGACACCTTCAGAGTCACGCGAACGGTGCAGACGCCGACGGCGCCGGTCACCACCGAGTACGGGGTGCAGACCAACTGCATGACCTGTCACGGCCTCGCCATGTACGACCCGCAGATGGACTACGACGGCGCCGGCGGCGCCGGGCGCCAGGTGCCCTACGGCGCCAACTTCTATCTCGGCCGCGACGACGCCGTGTTCGACGGCGCGCTGAAGCTCGACTTCGCCTGGTCGATCCTCGGGACCGTGGACACCAGCAAGTAGGCTGGGTGGGGCGCGGATCGGGACTGTCGCCTTACGCCAAGTGGCAGGCCGCAAGCCGGCCCTGTGCGATATCCCGCAGGGCCGGCAGCTCCGCGCGGCAGCGCTCCACGGCGAGCGGGCAGCGCGGCGCGTAGGCGCAGCCTACCGTCGGAAGCTCGACTTCGGCCGGGCCTTCGTTCTTGCGCCCACGGCGCCGGGTCGCCGGGTCCGGCTTTGGCACGGCGGCGAGCAGGGCCTGGGTGTAGGGATGGCGCGGGCCGGCAAAGACCGCGGCCGTCGCGCCCTGCTCGACGATGCGGCCCTGGTACATGACCGCGACCCGGTCGGTGACGTGACGCACGACCGAGAGGTCGTGGCTGATGAAGAGATAAGTGAGGCCGAGCCGCGCCTGCAGATCCATCATCAGATTGAGCACCTGGGCCTGGACCGAGACGTCGAGCGCTGAGACCGGCTCGTCGGCGACGATCAGCGCCGGCTCGGTGATCAGCGCGCGGGCGATCGCGATGCGCTGGCGCTGGCCGCCGGAGAACTCGTGCGGGTACTTGTCGGCGTCGCTTGCCTTCAGCCCGACGGCGGCCAGAGACCCGACCACCCGCTCGCGGCGCTCGGCCATGCCCAGCCGCTCCAGCAGGCCGTCGAGCGGCTCGGCGACGATGCGCCCGACCTTCTGGCGCGGGTCGAGCGAGCCGTAGGGATCCTGGAACACCATCTGGAACTGCCGGCGCAGCGCGCGCAGCGCCTCCGGCGCCAGCTCGAACAGCGCCTGGCCCCGAAAGCGCACGCGGCCAGCGCTCGGCCGGTCGAGCGCCATGACCAGGCGCGCCAGCGTCGACTTGCCGCAGCCGGACTCGCCGACGATTCCGACGCTGTGGCCGGCCTCGACGGTAAGGTCGATGCCGTGCAGGGCGCGGAAGCTGGGTGCCGGGCCGAAGAGCCTCTGCCGCGGCAAAAGGTAGTCGCGGACCAGGCCCTCGATCGCGAGCAGGGGCGCGGCTTCGGTCATCGCACGACGGCCCCACCGTTCGCTGCCGGCTCGCCTGCGGCCGCTGCCGCCCGGCGTCTGCCGTTCGCCTTCTTAACCGAGCCTCCCCACCAAACTGTCATCCTCGGACAAGCGCCGCGACGCGGCGCGCCGATCCGAGGATCCATGGGAGACGTTAAACTTGAAACGCGCCCAAGGCGTCTCGGCCGTCGATCAATCGGATATTGGCCCGCGTTCAGCGGCGCGATTGGCGATATGAAGAATTGACACAGATGAACACAGATAAACACAGATGAACCGTGCGATTGGTACTTGCATGCCAACCGGATACATCTGTGTTCATCTGTGTTTATCTGTGTCAAATACAAAACCTCAATACGATCAGCATTTACACGCCCAAAGGATAAAGACATGCCGCGTCATGCTCGTGATCGATCAAGACGGCTGGCGGCATGCGCGCGTGGCAGTCTCCTGTGACGTAAGCGCAGCGTGACGCGAAAGGACAGCCGGGCGGCGGCGTATGAGGGTCCGGCACCTCGCCGGGAATCGTGGCCAGACGGGGCCGGGTGTCGGCTTTGCTATCCGCGTGGCCGGATGGGAGCTCGCTCTGCGGCATGGCGGCGAAGAGGCCGCGGGTATAGGGATGCGCCATGCGGGCGAAGAGGCCGGCGGTCGGGCCGCGCTCGACGATCCGGCCGGCGTACATGACCAGCACGCGGTCGGTGGTCTCGGCGACCACGCCCAGGTCGTGGGTGATCATGATCAGCGCCATGTCTTCTTCCTCGGCGATCTCGCTGATCAGCGCCAGGATCTGCGCTTGGATCGTCACGTCGAGCGCCGTGGTCGGCTCGTCGGCGATCAGCAGGGCCGGCTGGCAGGCGAGCGCCATGGCAATCACCACGCGTTGGCGCTGGCCGCCGGAGAGCTGATGCGGATGGAGCGACAGCGGAAAGCGCGCCGGCGGCAGGCCGACCCGCTCGAGCAGGCGCCCGGCGCGCGCGCCGGCCTCGGCGCGGTCGAGGCTGAGGTGCAGGCGCAGGCCCTCGGCCACCTGATCGCCGATGGTCCTGACCGGGTTGAGCGCGGTCATGGGCTCCTGGAACACCATGGCCAGGCGCCGGCCGCGCAGGTCGCAGAGCCGCGCCTCCTCGGCCGCCAGCAGGTCCTCGCCGTCGAGCCGAATCCGGCCGGTGACCCGCGCGGCCTCGGGCAGCAGTCCCATGACGGCGAGCGCGGTCATGGACTTGCCGCAACCCGACTCGCCGACCAGGCCCAGGCTCGCCCCGGCCGCCAGCTCGAAGCTGACGTCGCGCAGGATCTGCGCCGGGCCGCGCGGCGTGTCGATCGTGACCGACAGCTCTTCGACCTCGAGCAAAGGCATCCGCGCAGCCCTCAGCGCGCGCGGCGCAGGCGCGGATCGAGCAGGTCGCGCAGCCCGTCGCCGAAGAGGTTGAGGCCGAGCACCGTGAGCGCGATCGCCAGGCCCGGGAAGATCGCGAGCTGCGGCGCCTGGAACATCAGGGTCTGGGCCTCGTTCAGCATTTTGCCCCAGCTCGGCTGCGGCGGCTCGGTGCCGAGGCCGAGATAGCTGAGGCCCGCCTCGGCGAGAATGGCGAGCGCGAACTGGATGGTCGCCTGGACGATCAGCACGCTCGCCACGTTGGGCAGCACGTGCTCGAGGCTGATGCGCGCCGCGCCCTTGCCGGCGGCTCGCGCTGCCAGGATGAACTCGCGCTGCCAGATCACCAGGGCGC
>JAKSDN010000297.1 GCA_022360075.1 Kiloniellales bacterium
GCGCTCGAGCAGGGACTGCCGTTGATCAGGGCCAGGCTTTCCTTTTCGCCGAGCTCGACGCTCTGCGCCAGCGGGCCGAAGAGCTGCGAGAGGGCCTGGATCTCGCCCGGACAGCCGTTGCCGAGGGCCGGTACCGGCGGCAGCGCGGGGCCGTCGAGCAGCGCCGCGACCCGCTCGGCCAAAGCCGGCGAAACGGCGGCATGGCCCTCGACGAAGTTGGCCAGGCGCGCGAAGGCGATGCCGCGCGCCACGCGCTCGGGCAGCGGGTCACCGAAGGAAGCCATGGCCGGCAGGGGCGGACGCCTGGCCTGATGCCGGCGTTCCTCTGGCGTCAGGCGCTTGCGCGCCATCTGGCCGTAGCCGGTGGTCACGCCGTAGATGACGATCTCCGGATCGCGGTCGAGCAGCTCGAGGAAAGCCTCCCGACAGGCGCCGATGCGCGCCAGGGCTTCGGCTTGAAAGCGCACGCCTTCCCCGGTCCAAGCGGCGCGGTAGAACGCGTCGAGCGTCAGGTCGCTCCGCGCGGCGAGCAGGATCGTCATCGGGTCTCTCCCTCCAAGTGGCCCCTTCAAGTGGCGCGGCACTCTATCCCGCTTGCCGCGGCGGCGGAATGGCCCCCGACGCGAAGGCTTGTGCTATGGTCACGACCTGCGGCAGTCGTGGGGAGGCGAGGAAGTGGACCTGAACAAGATTCCGGCGGGCCGCAATCCGCCATGGGAAGTCAACGTCATCATCGAGGTGCCGCTGCACGGTGAGCCGGTGAAGTACGAGCTCGACAAGGACTCCGGCGGGATCTTCGTCGACCGCTTCCTGCACACGGCCATGCGCTATCCCTGCAACTACGGCTTCATCCCCCATACCCTGGCCGACGACGGCGATCCGACCGACGTGCTGGTCGCCGCCCGGACCCCGGTGGTGCCGGGGGCGATCGTGCGGGCGCGCCCGATCGGCGTCTTGATCATGGAGGACGAAGCCGGGCAGGACGAGAAGATCCTCTCGGTGCCGACCGACGACCTGCATCCCTACTACGCGGACGTCAGCTCCTACCGCGATCTGCCGAAGATCCTGCTCGATCAGATCTCCCATTTCTTCCAGCACTACAAGGACCTGGAGACCGACAAGTGGGTCAAGATCAAGCGCTGGGGCGAGGCCGACGAGGCCTTCCGCATGATCGAGAAGGCGATCAAGGCGGCCTGAGCGCCGGTCCATGCGCATCGCGACGGCCGAAAGCTGGTACCAGACCCGGACGCTGGAAGACGGCGTCACGCACATCTGGGAGCCGCACATCAAGCCCTTCTACCGCTGCAACATCTGGCACGTCCGCGGGCGCGAGCGCGACCTGCTGATCGATTCCGGCATGGGCGTGGTCGGCCTGCGCGCGCAGATCCCGTTGGTCTCCGAGCGCGCCTTGACCGCCGTGGCGAGCCACACGCACTTCGACCATATCGGCGCGCACCACGAGTTCGCCGAGCGCGCGGCGCACCGGGCCGAGGCCGACTTGCTGGCGAAGCCCAGCCGTGCCGAGACCCTCGCCGACCCCTACGTCACCGACGCGATCTTCACCGCCCTGCCGCCCGACGGCTACAGCTCGCCCGACTACGCAGTGACGCCGGCACCGGCCACGCGGATTCTGGACGAGGGCGACATTATCGACCTCGGCGACCGTCACTTCGAGGTGCTGCACCTGCCCGGACATTCGCCCGGCGGCATCGGCTTGTGGGAGGCGGAAAGCGGCATCTTCTTCGCCGGCGACACCGTCTACGACGGGCCGCTGGTCGACGACTGCTATCACTCTAACCTGGACGACTACATCGCCTCGATGGAGCGCCTGCTCGCCCTGCCCGCCCGCGTCGTCCATGGCGGCCACTTCCCGAGCTTCGACGGCGAGCGCATGCGGACGCTGATCCGGGCCTTCCTGGACGACAAGCGGACTGGCTAGAGCGAAGAGGCGCGCCGCTCGCTTGCGGAGCCCCGTAAATTTTGCATGAATGTGCAGACTGTTGTGAAACGGCACTTTTGGTTCTCATGGCGGAATACCTGACCACCAAGGAGCTTGCCGAGCTGCTGCGCATCAAGGAGCGCAAGGTCTACGACCTTGCCGCCTCCGGCGCCGTGCCCTGCTCGAAGGCCATGGGCAAGCTGCTGTTTCCGCGCGACGCGGTGAACGCCTGGCTGGCCCGGCACGGCTCCGGCATCGAGAAGGCCACCTCGGCGGCGCGCCCAAACGTGTTCCTCGGCAGCCACGATCCGCTGCTCGACTGGGCTTTGCGCGAGTCGCGGTGCGGGATCGCGACCTACTTCGACTCAAGCGCCGATGGACTTGCCCGTTTCGAGCGGCAGGAAGGTATCGCCACCGGCCTGCACCTCTACGACCCAAAGCACGACGATTGGAACACGGCGCTGGTGCGCGAGCGCTGCGGGGACATGCCGGTCGTGCTCGTGCAGTGGGCCAAGCGCCAGCGCGGCCTGATCCTGCGCGAAAAGCCCAGGAAGGGCATCAAATCGATCGCCGATCTCAGAGGCCGGCGGGTCGTGCCGCGCCAGGCCGAGGCCGGCGCCCACGCGCTTTTCGTGCATCTCCTGGCGGAGGCCGGCCTGACCGGCGAGGACCTGGAGCTGACAACAGCCGTGCGCACCGAAGTCGATGCCGCGCTCGCCGTGCTCGACGGCAAGGCCGAGGCCGCCTTTGGGCTGGCCTCGCTCGCGGCCCAGTACCGCCTGCCCTTCGTGCCGATCATCGAGGAGCGCTTCGACCTGGTCGTCGAGCGCCGCGCCTGGTTCGAGCCGGCCATGCAGACTTTCCTCGGCTTTTGCCGTTCCGAGGAATTCCTCTCTCGCGCGGGCGAGCTCGCCGGCTACGACGTCGCGGACTTCGGCGAAGTGCACTTCAACGGACCCTGACCGGGCGTAACCAAGGAGATGACGAGACGATGCAGCTCAGCGCGCGCAACATCCTGAGGGGCAAGGTGACGAATGTGACCAAGGGCGCGGTCGCCGCCGAAGTCCAGGTCGACATCGGCGGCGGCAACACCATCACCTCGACCATCACCGTCAGCTCCGTCGAGCGCCTCGGGATCGAGCCCGGCAAGGAGGTTTCGGTGGTCATCAAGGCGAGCGAAGTGATTTTGGGAGTCGAGTGAGGGAGGCCGGGCCGCATTGGCTAGGACCGGCCGTTCTTCCGTCATTGCGAGCCGGCGCCAGCCGGCGTGGCAATCCAGAGCCATCGCCGTCGGCGTCAGCCAACTGGATTGCTTCGCTTCGCTCGCAATGACGAATACCTTCACCAACTGACAGATTCACCAGCAGGCTGTGGAAGCCGCCTAGCTCACTTGCTCCGGGTTGGCGTTCGGGAAGAAGAGCTGCTGCTGTTGAACCTTGTAAGCCCGGATCGCGTCCTGCCCTTTCTCCGAGATGAGCCAGTCGACGAACTGCTGGCCGAGCCCGGCCTTGACGCTGGGGCACTTGTCCTGATTGACCAGGATCACGCCGTACTGATTGAAGAGCGCCTCGTCGCCCTCGACCAGGATCGAGAAGTCGGCCTTGTTCTTGAAGCTGATCCAGGTCGCCCGGTCGGTCATCACGTAGGCGCCCATGCCGACGCCGGCGTTCAAGGTGGCGCCCATGCCAGAACCGGTCTCGCGGTACCAGGTTCCGGAGGCCTCGCCGGCGTCCACGCCGGCCGACTTCCAGAGTGACTTCTCCTTCTTGTGGGTGCCGGAGTCATCGCCGCGCGAGGCGAAGGTCGCCTCGACCGCGGCGATCCGTTTGAGCGCGGCCGGCGCGTCGCTCATGCCCGCAACGCTTGCCGGATCGGAAGGCGGGCCGACGATCACGAAGTCGTTGTACATGAGATCGAAGCGCTTCACGCCGTAGCCGTCGCCGACGAACTTCTCCTCCGCCGACTTGGCATGGACGAGCAGCACGTCGCCGTCGCAGTTCCGCGCGTTCCTGATCGCCTGGCCGGTGCCCACCGCGACCACGTTGACGGTGATGCCGCTGTCTACCTTGAACATCGGCAGCAGGTAGTCGTAGAGGCCTGAGTTGGCCGTCGAGGTCGTGGACTGCACGATGATCGACTTGTCGCCGGCAAGGGCCATCGGCGCCAGCGCGACGGCTGCGGCGAAGGCGAGACTGCTGAGCGTGA
>JAKSDN010001338.1 GCA_022360075.1 Kiloniellales bacterium
CGCCTATGCGCTCTGGAACCTGGAGGAGCGCGGGCCGATCTTCGTTCCGCCCGGCACGGCGGTCTATCAGGGCATGATCATCGGCGAGCACAGCCGCGGCACCGATCTCGAGGTCAATCCGCTGAAAGGCAAGCAGCTCACCAACATCCGCGCCGCCGGCAAGGACGAGGCCGTGCGCCTGACCCCGGCCAGGGTCATGACCCTGGAGGCGGCGATCGCCTACATCCAGGACGACGAACGGGTCGAGGTCACGCCCGAATCGATCCGCCTGCGCAAGCGCGAGCTCGACCCGCACGAGCGCAAGAAGCAGAGCCGCCTCAGGGATGCCGGCTGAGAGCCAAACCATTGAAGAACCCCGGCGCGGCTGGCTGTCGGCGCTCGCGATCTATCGCAATCCCCGCGTCGTCGGCATGCTCTTCCTGGGCTTTTCGGCCGGGCTGCCCTTCCTGCTGGTGTTCTCGACCCTGTCGCTTTGGCTGCGCGATGCCGAAGTGACGCGCAGCACCGTCGGCTTCTTCAGTTGGGTCGGCATCACCTTCTCGATCAAGGTGCTCTGGGCGCCGGTGGTCGACCGCGTCGCACTGCCGAAGCTGACCGCGGCCCTGGGCAAGCGGCGGAGCTGGATCCTGCTCGGCCAGATGGGCATCGTCCTCGGCCTGCTGCTGATCGCCTTTATCGACATCCATGCCGTGCCCGGCGTGCCGGCGGTCTCGGCGCATGCCGCCGGCGTCTTCCCGGTCGAAGGCGGGCTCATGAACATCGGCCTGGTGGCGCCCGACCGCGGCACGGTCGTGGCGGTGGCGCTCGCGGCCTTGCTCATCGCCTTCGCCTCGGCGACGCAGGACGTGGCCATCGACGCCTACCGGATCGAGGCCGTCCCGCAGGAGCTGCAGGGCGCTATGGCGGCGGCCTACCAGCTCGGCTACCGGCTGGCGCTGCTGGCGGCCGGGGCGGGCGCGCTCTATCTGGCCGAGTTCCAGTCTTGGCCAACCGCCTACCTCGTCATGGCCGGGCTCATGGCGATCGGTATCGTCACGGTCCTGGTCATCCGCGAGCCGGACCATACGCGCGACCGGGCAAGCCACCTGCGCGAAGAGAAGGTCGTCGCCTATATCGAGTCGCGCGCCCATCTGTCGCCTCGGCTGCGCGAGATCGCCGGCTGGTTCTACGGCGCCGTGGTCTGCCCCTTCGTCGACTTCTTCCAGCGCAACGGCCGCATGGCGCTGATGATCCTGCTGTTCATCACCGTCTATCGGCTGAGCGATATCACCATGGGCGTGATGGCCAATCCCTTCTACGACGACCTCGGCTTCAGCAAGACCGACATCGCCAACATCTCCAAGCTCTACGGCTTCTTCATGAGCATCGGCGGCGCCTTTCTGGGCGGCCTTCTGGTGCTGCGCTTCGGGCTCATGCGGCCGCTGCTGCTGGGCGCGGTCCTGGTGGCGACGACCAACCTGCTCTTCGCCTACATGGCGACCCAGGGACCGGACCTCGCCCTGCTGACGCTCACTATCTCCGCCGACAATCTCTCGGCCGGCATCGCCGGCTCGGTCTTCATCGCCTATCTCTCCAGTCTTACGAACACGGCCTATACGGCCACGCAATACGCGCTCTTCTCTTCCTTGTTCACCCTCGGGGGCAAGTTCGTCGCCGGCTTCTCAGGCGTGGTCGTCGATAGCTTCGGCTACGTGACCTTCTTCATTTACGCTTCCGGCTTGGGTCTGCCCGCCATCTTCCTTGTCCTCTTTTTGATGCACTGCGAGCGCCTGGAGTCCCGCGTCGCCGAAGAGAGCGGAGTCCGCTAAAGCGACGAAATCGTTGGAAGCCGTTCCCTCCCTGCACTACTTAAGTACTGACAGCGGAGGCGGGACATGGCGACGACGGTCGACGAGCAGATCGAGATCCATCAGGGCGACATCACCAAGCTGACGATCGATGCAATCGTCAACGCGGCGAACGATCGCTTGGCGCCGGGCGGCGGCGTTTGCGGTGCCATTCACCGCGCCGCGGGACCCGCGCTCGCCGAGGCTTGCGCGGCGGTTGGCGGCTGCCCGCCCGGCGAGGCGCGGATCACGCCGGGCTTCGAGTTGCCGGCGCGATTCGTGATCCATGCGGTCGGGCCGGTCTGGCACGGCGGCGATCAGGGCGAGGACGGGCTGCTCGCCTCCTGCTACCGCAACAGCCTGGCGCTCGCCGCGGACAAGGGCTGCACCTCGATCGCCTTTCCCGCGATCTCGACCGGGATCTATGGCTTTCCCCTGACGCGGGCGACCAACGTCGCCGTGTCGACGGTGCGCGAGCTGCTGGCCGCGGATACGCCGGTCGAGCGCGTCGTCTTCGCGGTCTTCGGCGCCGACTCCGAGCAGGCCTACCGCGACGTGCTCGGGCGCTGAGCGGCGCCCCTGGGTCGGGTCACCGGCCTGAAACAGCGTGGCGTTAAGCTGCGCGGGACGGTCTGCCAAGAACTATCGTCCGCCGACAGGACCGAGCTTTCCGAGCGGGATGCCCGCCTATGAGCCTGCGCCATCTCGAGCGCCTGCTGAAGCCCGAGTCGATCGCCGTTGTCGGCGTCGAGACGGAATCGCCGTCGCGCGGCGCGAACATCGCGCGCAACCTGTTCCATTCCGACTTCCAGGGACCGGTGCTGCCGATCCACCCGACGGCCAAGGCGATCGAGGGCGTGCTGGCTTACGACAGCGCCGAAAGCCTGCCGATCGTGCCAGACCTCGCCGTCATCGCGACGCCCCTGGAACAGGTGCCCGACCTGATCTCCGCCTTCGGCGCGCGGGGCACACGGGCGGCCGTGGTGACAACGGCGCTGCGCGCGGTGTGCGCGCGCGAGCGTCGGGCGCATTGCCAAATGATCCTCGAAGCTGCCAAGCCGCACGACATGCGGATCGTCGGCCCGGGCAGCCTCGGGGTCATGGTGCCGTCGCTCGGTCTCAATGCCGGCCACAGCCCGCTGCTGCCGCGCGACGGCAGCCTTGCGCTCGTCACCCAGTCCGAGAGCCTGGTCACGGCGCTGCTCGACTGGGCCGCATCGCGCGGGATCGGCTTCTCCCACGTCGTGGCCCTGGGCGAGATGGCGGATGTCGATCTCGGCGACCTGCTCGACTATCTCGCGCTTGAGCCCAAAACCCGGGCGATCCTGCTCGAGCTCAACGCGATTCGTGAGGCCCGCAAGTTCATGTCGGCGGCGCGCGGTGCGGCGCGCGTCAAGCCGGTGATCGTGTTGAAAGCCGGCCGTCACGATGGCGAAGCCGGCGAAACGGCCGGTCCGATCCCGTCGCACGCCGTCTACGAGGCCGCTTTCGCCCGCGCCGGCCTGCTGCCGGTCCGATCGCTGTCCGATCTGGCGGGCGCGGCGGAGACCCTGTTCTCCAGTATCCCCGTGAGCGGGGACCGCCTGGCCATCATCTCCAACGGTGGCGCCCTGGCCCGGCTGGCGGTCGACGCGCTGCTGGACGAAGGCGGCGTTCTGGCCAATCTGCCGGCGACGCTTTTCGCCGATCTTGGCCAAAGGCAATCGGCCGAGCTTCCCCCGGTCAACCCGATCGATCTGCAAAACGAGGCGACGGCTCGGGACTACGATGCCGCGCTCGAGGCGGTCTTAGGCTCGCGTGCCGCCGATGCCGTTCTGGTGCTGCATGCGCCGAGCCCACTTTCGACCGCGACCGAGGTGGCCCGGACCGTCATCGCGGCTGCCAGGGGGCACCGTAAGCCGCTCCTTGCGGCCTGGGTCGGCGGGCCGAGCGTGGCCGAAGCGCGTCAGCTCTTTGCCGAGCATCGCCTGGCCAGCTACGAGACGCCCGGCGAGGCCGTGCGCGCCTTCATGCATCTCGTGCGCTATCGCCGGCATCAAGCGATGCTGACCGAGATTCCGCCTGCGATCGCGGAAAAGACCAGCCCCAACGTCGAAAGCCATCGCGCCGCGTTTGCCGCGATCCTGGGTCGGGGCCGCGACCGAGTCGAGGGCGCTAAGGCTATGGATTTGCTGGCAGACTACGGTGTCCCTGCGATGCGGGAGGGCGACGTGAAGCCAAGCGATCGGGACCGCGTTCTGACACTGGGCATGCAGGACCATGCGGTCTTCGGACCCGCGCTGTTCCTCGGCCAGGCGACCGCCGCCGACGGCTTGGCCGACGTGGCGGTCGGCTTGCCGCCGCTCAACCTGACTCTGGCCCGGACGCTTTTGGCCGAGACGCGATTCGCACACCTGCTGCCTGGCGCCGACGACGATCACGCGACGCTCGCCGCCCTGGCCGAGATCCTGATGCGCCTGGGCCAGATGACGATCGAGCTCCCGGAAGTCATCGCCGCCAGGATCGAGCTCGGGATCCCTGATGCCGGCACGGTCCTCGCCCTCGACGCCTCCTTTCGGCTCCGGGCGCTGAGCGACGAGGCCCGCCGTCATCCGGGGCGTCGCTTAGCGATCAAGCCCTACCCGAAGCGGCTCGAACGGCGCTTGCGGTTGCGCGACGGCCGGGAGATCCTGCTGCGCCCGATTCGTCCCGAGGACGCGCCCGCGCTCAAGGATGTCTTTGCCCAGCTCACCCCCGAGGACCGTCGCCAGAGGTTCCTCGGAACCGTCGCCGAGCTGACGGACAGTCTCGCCAAATGGTTCACGCAGATCGACTACAGCCGCGAGATGGCCTTGATCGCGGTCAATCCGCAGGCCGAGCAAACGGAGATCTGGGGCGGCGTGCGCCTGGTCGCCGATGCCGACAACCAAAGCGCGGAGTTCGCGGTGACGGTGCGCTCGGACCGGCAGGGCTTGGGCCTCGGCCGCATCCTGATGGAGGCCATTCTCGCCCATGCCCGGCGCCAAGGCATCGTGCGGGTCTGGGGTCACGTCTTGCGGGACAACCGCGGCATGCTGGCATTGGCGCGGCGCCTCGGCTTCGCCGTCACGCCGATGACCGACAGCCCGGGGATCGTCGAGGTGAGACTCGACATCGAAAGCGAGGCCGCGTAGCGCGCAAGACGACGTGCCGTCGCTTGCGAGGGCGCGGAGTGTAGGCGTGGCGCTGTTCCTCGACGTCGTCACCGAGGTCACCCTGCCGATCGTGGTCATGGTGGTCCTGGGCTTCTTCCTGCAGCGCCGCGCCGGCGTGGAGGTGGCGAGCCTGAGCCGCCTCGTGCTGTTCGGCACCTTGCCCTGTCTCCTGGTCTACAGCCTGGCCAGCGCCGACCTGCCGCTCGCCGCGGTGCAGGTCACGGTGATCGCCACGGTCGTCTTGTACTTCCTCATGATGGCGGTCGGCTGGGCTGCCGCCGCACTGTTCGGCCTGTCCAACGAACTACGCCGGCTGTTCGCCTTGGCGGCGGCCTTTCCCAACACGGGGCCCTTTGGCATCCCGGTCGTCGAGCTCGCCTTCGGCACGGACTACGTGCTGCACCAGGCGGTGATTACCAGTCTGCACACGGTTCTGATCCTCACCACGGCGCCCGTGTTGTTAAGCGGCGAGCGGGTCGGCTTGGGCCGCTCGATTCTCTCGGCCTTTCGCACGCCCCTGATCCCGGCCATGGCGCTCGGCCTGCTCCTCAATGCCTTCCAGGTCGAGCTGCCCGAGCTCGTGGCCTACCCGCTGCGCGTGGTCGGCGGCGCGAACACGCCCGTTGCGCTCATCTACCTGGGGGCGCAGCTCGCCGCGGGCACGGCGCTCGCCTCGCTGACCGCCACCGGCCTTGGCATCGGGCTACGCTTGGTGATCGCACCTCTGATCGCCTGGCCCGTGCTCCTGCTGCTCGGCCCGGCGCCGGACGTCTCCGCCCTGCTCCTGGTTGGGGCGGCCATGCCGGTCGGCGTGCTGCTGCCGATCCTCTGCGCAGAGTATCGCCGCGACGCGCAGCTCGCCTCGGCGATGGTCGTGCTCTCGACCGCGCTCAGCCCGATCGCCATCACCCTGCTGGTCTATCTGACGCGCCTGGGATAACGGCGCAGGTCGATCCTTACAGCGGGTCGGATCAAGCCTTCTCGCTGACCTTGCCGCCGATCTCCTGAAGGCGCTCCTGCAGGGCCAGGCGGTCGAGCGACGTGATCGGCAGGTTCACGAAGATCGAGATCCGGTTGGTGATCTGGCCGTAGACATCGGCGAAGAGCGCGCGCCTCTCCGCCTCGGTGCCCTCGAAAGCGGCTGGGTCCTGGAACGGCCAGTGGGCGGACATCGGCTGTCCGGGCCAGACCGGACAGACCTCGTTGGCCGCGTTGTCGCAGACCGTGAAGACGAAGTCCATGTGCGGCGCGCCGGGCTCGGCGAAGACGTCCCAGGATTTGCTCTCCAGGCCGTCGATCGGATGGTTGAAGCGCCGCAGCAGCTCCAGCGCCATCGGGTGGACCTGGCCGCTCGGATGGCTGCCGGCGCTGTAGCTGTTGAAGCGGCCCACGCCCTCGCGGCGCAGGACGCACTCGGCCATGATGCTGCGCGCCGAGTTGCCCGTGCAGAGGAACAGCACGTTGTAGGTCTTGTCATCCATGGCTCACTCCGCCTTCAAAGAGACAACGTCTTTCGACGCTGGCCCAGCGACAGACGACCGACATTGATGTTTGTCGATGTCCTGACCTCACGGACGGTCGAGCGCGTATCCCGCCGAGCGCACCGTGCGGATCAAATCGATCTCGCCACCATTGTTGAGAGCCTTGCGCAGCCGGCGAATGTGGACGTCGACGGTGCGTGGCTCCACGTAGATATCCCGACCCCAGACCGAGTCCAAAAGCTGCTCTCGGCTGAACACCCGCCCCGGATATTGCATGAGATGGCGCAGCAGGCGGAACTCGGTGGGCCCGAGATGGATGTCGCGGACGCCGCGCCGGACCCTGTGGCCGGCCAGGTCCATGATCAGATCCTCGAACTCGAGCAGCTCGCTGCCCAGGCCCGGCTGCGCCCGGCGCAGCACCGCGCGCATGCGCGCGATCAGCTCCGCCGGCGAGAAGGGCTTCGTGACGTAGTCGTCGGCGCCGCTGTCGAGGCCGCGGACCTTGTCGGACTCCTCACCCTTTGCCGTCAGCATGATGATCGGCACTTCGCGCAGCTCCGGCGTGCGGCGGAAGCGCCGGCAGAGCTCGATCCCGGACATGAAGGGCAGCATCCAGTCGAGCAGGATGAGATCGGGGTTCTGCTCCTTGGCGAGGACCAGCGCCTCCTCGCCGTCCTCGGCGGCGGTCACGCCGAAGCCCTCGCGCTCCAGGTTGTAGCGCAGCAGCGTGACCAGAGCGGCCTCGTCTTCGACGATCAGGACTTGCGGCTTCATGGGCGCTCTCCGCTGCCTTCCGCGAGATCGATGACGCCTTCCCCGTCATCGGGCGCATTGACCGCCTGAAAGCTCGTCACGTCGCTCTTGGGCCGGCCGCCCTCCATACGCTCGCCGGTCACCATGAAGTGGATCGTCTCGGCGATGTTGGTCGCGTGGTCGCCGATGCGCTCGATGTTCTTGGCGATGAAGAGCAGATGCGTACAAGGCGTGATGTGGCGCGGGTCCTCCATCATGTAGGTCAGGAGCTCGCGGAAGAGACTGGTGTACATCTCGTCGATCTCTTCGTCGCGCAGCCAGACCTCGTCGGCCTTGCGTACGTCGCCGGCGACATAGGCGTCGAGGGTGTCCTTGATGATGGTCTGGGCGAGCTGGGCCATGCGCGGAATTGCGAAGGCCGGCCTGACCGTCGGGCTTTGGCAAAGCACCTGCACCCGCTTCGCCACGTTCTTGGCGTAGTCGCCGATCCGCTCCAGGTCGCTGGCGATCTTCAGCGCGCAGACCACGACCCGCAGGTCGTTGGCCATCGGCTGCCGGCGCGCCAGCACCGCCACGGCGGCGTCATTCAGCTCGTGCTCCAGCGCATCGATGCGCTCGTCGTTCGCGACGACCCTGGCGGCGAGCTCCTCGTCGCGCTTGGAGAGCGCCTCGATCGCGTTGGAGAGCGCGGCCTCGGCCAGCCCGCCCATGCGCAGGATGGTGCCGTTGAGGGTCTCAAGCTCGTCGTCGAACGACGAGACGATGTGGTCCTGGCCCATGGTGCCCGTTGCTTCCCGTTCTCGCGAGGTGGATGGCGAAGCCGATCGCCGCTCAGCCGAAACGACCGGTGATGTAGCCCTGCGTCCGCTCGTCGCTGGGATTGGTGAAGATCTGCTCGGTGTCGTTGCACTCCACCAGGACGCCGAGATGGAAGAACGCGGTCTTCTGCGAGACGCGCGCGGCCTGCTGCATGGAGTGGGTCACGATGACGATGGTGAAGTTTTCCTTCAACTCGTCGATCAACTCCTCGATC
>JAKSDN010001164.1 GCA_022360075.1 Kiloniellales bacterium
CATCATCGATAGCATCGGCAAGAACGCCGAAGCCATCTCCACGGCGATCCAGGAGCAGAACACGGCGACGCAGGAGATCTCGCGCAACGCGCAGCAGGTCGCCGAAGGCACGCAGGTCGTCACGAACAGCATCGGCGGCGTGAGCCAGGCCACCTCCGAGACCGGCACCGCCGCCGCGCAAGTCCGCGGCGCGGCGGACGAGCTATCCCGCCGCTCCGACGCCCTGCGCGAACAGGTCGATGCCTTCCTGCGGAGCCTGAGAGCCGCGTGATCCGCAGCCGGGTGTGGCGCGATAGAGCGGTCGGCGGAGCGACTCAGGGCTGATTGGCGTGGCAGACGCCGATCAGCGAGTCCCGGGTGACCAGCTCGGCCAGTTGCGCCTCGCTCCATCCCTCGGTGCCCGCGGGCCGGCGGGGCAGGACCAGGTAGCGCATCTCGGCCGTCGAATCGTGGACCTTCAGCGTCACGTCGTCGGCGAGCTCGGTGCCGAACTCGCGCAGCACCGCGCGCGGCTCGCGCACGACACGGGCACGATAGTTGGCGCTCTTGTACCAGGCCGGCTGCGGCCCGAGCAGCATGCGCGGATAGCAGGAACAGAGCGTGCAGACGATGACGTTGTGCAGATCGGCGCTGTTCTCGACGACGATCATCGGATGCGGGCAGTCGATGCCCATCTCCTCGATCGCCGCGTTGGGCGTCGCCAGCAAGCGGGCCTTGAAATCCGGATCGCTCCAGGCGTGGGCGACGATGCGTGCGCCGGTCGCCGGCGAGGCGGCCTGGAGAGTCTCGATCTGCCGGCGCTCGTCCTCGGCCGTGAACAGTCCCTTTTCGATCAGCAGCTCGCGCAGCGCCACGCCGAGCACCTCGTGATGGCTCTTCGGCTCCGGATCGTCGGGCTGGAAGGGATGGGGCTGCCCGGGATGGGCATGCCCGTGCGTGTCGTTGGCCATGATCCCCGCTCCTCCTCCCGCCCCGGTCAGGCGGGCTCGAGCCAATGCTCGAAGACCTCGACCTCCAGAAGGTCCTCGGCGGTGCCGTCGTAGCCGGGCCAGAGGTCGCCCTGCCGCAGGCGGACCCGGTAGAGCATCAGGTCGGGTTTGCCGTCGCCGCCGTAGGCCAGGCCCTCCGGCTGACCCCAGGCGCCGCAGAGCCGGATGACCTCGCCGACCCGGCCGCGCACGTAGCTGGGCGTGCGGTTGTGGCGTGGCTCGTCGCGCTCGACGATGCGCACGCGTTCGCCGGTTGCGAAGCGGGCGCTCACGCGGCGCTGCCCCTGCCGGCTTCGGCCGGCCGATCGTGGCGCGCGCGTACCTCTGCCATGCGGGCGTCGATCTCTTCCTGGCTGACCACGCCCTTCTCGACCATCAGGGTCGCCACCGCCCCGGCCCAGCGCTCGTAATAGCTCAGCTCGCTGTAGGCCTCGGGCCCCATGGTCTCGATCGCCCGGCGCAGCTCGGCGAAATCGACCAGGGTGCCGCTCTTGAACAGCAGGCGGACCATGGCGTCGACCCGCCACTCCCAAAAGGCGAGCTGGTGCTCGGATTGATCGACCGGGCCGGCCGACAGGCCGCCCAGATCGTGGGGCCCTCTGGTGGCTTCGCTGTCGCTCATGGCCGTCATTCTCCGGCCCCGCCCTCCGTAATGCAAGCACACCGCCCAGAGCCATGCGCAGCCACGGATCGAAATCTGAAACTATTGAAATGAAATGGTAAATTAACTGAACCAGCCATGCTCGCCGCGCAATGCTGCGGTGCAAAAAGACCCTTCTCGGGATCGCTCCCCATGGACTAGATCAAGTTCAAAGGCTGCGGCCGCGAAGGGCGGCAAAGGCGGCGACGCCGGAGACAGCCTAGAACGCTTGCCAGCTAAGGAGATACCACGCCATGTCGCGCCTGACCGAAAGGGAAACCTCCCTGATCCTGCGCGCGCGCCAGACCGCCCGCGATCAGCGGGACTGGACCGACATCGTCGTCGAGGCGCGCCACCTGCAATCCGAAGCCTTCGGCCGCTTCATCGCCAGCGCCGCCCGTGCGGTCGCGCGCTGGACCGGCCTCGCGGCGCTCTATCACGCCGTCGCCGTGCCGCTACGGCGCGCCCTCGAACGTCGGCGCACCGTCGCCGAGCTGCGGCGCCTGGACCATCGGATGCTGCGCGACATCGGCCTCGAGCCCTACATGGTCGAGGATTTCGCCGACGGCCTGACCGAGCAGAACGCCAAGCCGCAGCGTCGGCCCGAAGGTCTGCTCGCCAAGCTGCGCCGCTGGCAGCTTCGGCAGCGCACGATCCGCGAGCTCGAGGCCCAGAGCGATCGCACGCTGGAGGACATCGGCCTCACCCGCGGGCAGATCAAGGCCGTCACCGAGCGGGCCCTGGCCGAGGCCGAGGCGCCCCAGGATGAGGCGCCCAAGGTCGAGACCACCTTCGGCGACAGCGCGAGCCGAGGCACGGCCTGGAACCTGCCGCGCAAGGCCGCGACCGAGATCGGCCGGATCGCCGCGGACCATATCGTCGACGCCGGCTACGTCCGGGAGGTCGTGCGCCCGACGCCGAAGCAGATGGCCCAGCGCAGCCGCAACCAGACGGCCGCCCGCCAGGCTTGGTAGGACGGCTGCCAGCCTGTCTCTCGGCGGCAGACAGAATTGGAGCGGGGACCTCGGTCCCCGCTCTTTTTGTCTCGGCGTCCGCGCTGTGACCGACGGACGGCTCCGTCATTGCGAGCAGCGCGAAGCGATCCAGTCCCGCCGCGCGAAGGGCGTCTCCTTCATGGCATAGCGAGGGGCGGTCAGTGGATTGCTTTGCTTCGCTTCGCCCGCAATGACGGCGAAGTGGGAGCCCCCGGCCGGGCCCTTATGATCAAGGCCTGTCCGCTTGCAGTTCTGGCCGCCGTCCGACGACCAACGTGACCCAGTCCCCCAGGACCCGCCGCTCCAGCAGACGCAGGCCGACCGCCCGGTGCCGGCCCAGCACCGCGCGCTCCTGATCGCGCAGCAGGCCCGAGAGAACCGCCACGCCGCCCGGCGCCAGGTGACGCCGCAGGTCGAGCGCCATGGCGATCAGCGGCCCGGCCAGGATGTTGGCGACGATCAGATCGTAGGGGCCGG
>JAKSDN010001459.1 GCA_022360075.1 Kiloniellales bacterium
AAGTACGGCGGCCGGCGCGGCGACAGCCAGGCGCTCTTCACCCAGGGCGAATGCGTGATGTACACGCAGTCCTCGGCCGGCTACGCGGGCATCAAGAAGACGGCCGAGTTCGATTTCGGTACCGGCATGCTGCCCTATTGGCCCGACGTCGCGGGCGCGCCCCAGAACACGATCATCGGCGGCGCAACGCTGTGGGTCTTCTCCGGCCACAGCGACGAAGAGTACAAGGGCGTCGCCCAGTTCTTCTCCTATCTCTCCTCGGCCGAGGTCCAGGCCGAGTGGCATCAGGGCACGGGCTACCTGCCGATCACCCTGGCGGCCTACGATCTGACCAAGAAGCAGGGCTTCTACGAGCAGAACCCCGGCACCGAGACGGCCCTGCTTCAGATGACGCTGAACGAGCCGACGGAGAACTCCCGCGGCCTGCGCTTCGGCAACTTCGTGCAGATCCGCGACATCATCAACGAGGAGCTGGAAGCCGTCTGGGGCGGCAGCAAGACCGCGCAAGAGGCGCTCGACAGCGCCGTCGACCGCGGCAACGCCCTGCTGCGCAAATTCGAGAAGGCGAACAAGTAGGTCCGTTTCCGCTTGGGGCCGTCCGCGTTTTTTGCGGGCGGCCCTGGACGGTTCGGTTCCGATGTCGCGCTGGAAAATCCAAGGTGCGTCCTTCGAGACGCCCGCTATCGCGGGCTCCTCAGGATGAGCACTTTTCTTAATGCCATCATAGGCTTACCTCATCCTGAGGAGCGCCCGTCAGGGCGCGTCTCGAAGGACGCACAGCCTTTGTGCAGCGTTGTCGGAAAAGCCGGCTCGGCCCCCGCCTGACATGGAAAAGCGCGTCCTCTTCAAGGACCCGGTCCTGCCCTATCTGCTGCTGGCGCCGCAGATCGTCATCACGCTCGTGTTCTTCATCTGGCCGGCCATCCAGGCGCTCAAGCAGTCGTTCCTGCTCGAGGACGCCTTCGGGCTCTCCTCCGAGTTCGTCTGGCTCGACAACTTCACCGCCCTGTTCGCCGACCGGCTCTATCTCGAATCGCTCTGGATCACGGCCTTCTTCTCGCTTGCCGTCGCCTTCGTGGCGCTGGCTGGCGCACTCTATCTCGCTGTCCAGGCCGACCGCGTCATCAAAGGGGCGCTGGCCTACCG
Organism: Kiloniellales bacterium; assembly: GCA_022360075.1. Next base: position 1,147 of record JAKSDN010001459.1, read on the forward strand.
CACGCTGCTGATCTGGCCCTACGCGATCGCCCCGGCCGTGGCCGGCGTGCTCTGGCTGCTGCTGTTCAACCCGACGCTGGGCGTGCTGCCCTTCGTGCTGAGCGGCATCGGCTACGACTGGAACCACCACGTCAACGGCGGCCAGGCCATGACGCTGGTGGTGATCGCCGCCGCCTGGAAGCAGCTTCCCTACAACTTCCTGTTCTTCCTCGCCGGCATGCAGGCGATCCCGAAGTCGCTGATCGAGGCCGCCGCCATCGACGGCGCCGGTCCGGCCCGGCGCTTCTGGACCGTGGTCTTCCCGCTGCTCACGCCGACCACCTTCTTTCTGCTGGTGATCAACGTCGTCTATGCCTTCTTCGACACCTTCGGCATCATCCACGCGGTGACCGAGGGCGGCCCGGCCGGCGCCACCAACATTCTGGTCTACAAGGTCTTCAACGACGGCTTCATCGGCCTCGACCTTGGCGGCTCGGCGGCGCAGTCGGTGATCCTCATGGCGATCGTGATCGCGCTCACGGTCGTGCAGTTCCGCTACATCGAGCGCAGGGTGCATTACTGATGGTCGAGAGCCGGCGCTGGCTCATCTGGCTGACCCACGGCGTGCTGCTCGTGGGTGTGGCGATCGTCGCTTTTCCGATCTACCTCACCTTCGTCGCCTCGACCCACACGCTGCGCGACGTCGTGCAGTCGCCGATGCCGGTGCTGCCCGGCGCCGAGTTCGCGGTCAATTATCTCAAGGCGATCGCCGAGGGCCTGGGCGAGGGCGCCGGCTCGCAGGCGGTCGGCGCCGGGCGCATGATGCTCAACAGCCTGGTCATGGCGCTCGGCATCGCCTTCGGCAAGATCGCGATCTCGATCATCGCCGC
>JAKSDN010000385.1 GCA_022360075.1 Kiloniellales bacterium
CCCAGAGGATCCACCCCGATGAAGAGATTCGTGAGCACGCCCGCGCCGGTATCGAAGACCGAAGCGCCGGCAGTCAGAATGTCGATCCGCGCGTGCTGGTTGGGCGAGGCCGTGTGATCCAGGCCGGCCGGATTCACGGCCAGCGCGGCGCCGCTGTTGACGAACATCTCGAAGGTAAGAATGACGGAGGTCGCGCCGACGGGCACCGTAAAGGTCTGCGTCAGGGCGTGTGTGCCGGGCGCGTTCTGATCGCTCACGGCGTAGAAGGATCCACCGCCCGGGTTGGCAGCCGTCGCGATGCCAAAAAGCGGCGTGGTGCTTCCCGGTGTATCGACGAAGAAGGAGCCGGAGCTGCCGGCCAGATTGGAGACGCTCCACGCCGGTGCGAAGTTGCCGGTCTCGAAGCCGCCGTTGCTGATGAGTTGGATCGCGGCGCCTTGTGCGCTTCCCGCTGCAAAGCAGGCCGACATGGCCAAGGCCGCCCAGGCCATGCGGATTTTCGCCGGTCTCCTGCCTCGTCTCATTCTAAAGCTCAACGCGGAACAGCCTCCTTCGCCGATCCCCCCCTTCGAGCATTTTGGTGGGTATACGCAAGTGCTGTGCCAAGATCGACAGATCAAACAATCCAAGGGTCTGGAGAGCGCGAGTCCGTCCAAGCACGACAAGTTGTAAAATACTTGGACAGGGACAGAAATTATTTACCTTAAGAAAACTCGTTAATGTTCCTAACGGCCCTGGAAAGGAAATGACAATTCCTATTCGATGCCGAGAAAATTAACCTGAATGCGCTTCGACATGGGAGAGTTAAAAGTGGTGCTCTCTATTTAATTATCTGTCATATATAGATAATTTTTCAGGATGGGTCATATCTGAGTGTCAAGAGCTTTTACACTAGACCGTGTTAACCATGGCGACTCGGTGCAATTCTGGAGGCGTAGGAAAGAGAGATGCCTGGCGCGCGACCTGGAGGCCGCCGCTGCTTAGAGCCTGACCCAAATTGATTGTTTTCAGAAGGAAAGCCTGGGGCGAAGAACCGCCTCACTTGTCATTGCCGGGCTTGATCCGGCAATCCAGTCATCGCTTGACCCAGGCGCCACGCTGGATCACCGGGTCAAGCCCGGTGATGACAAACGAAGTGTGGCAACGCATTGATCTCAATCGGCTGATCTTTGCATGAGCTGTGGCTGTGGTTGCCGTCCATTCGTTGGTATTGCATTTTTGCATCTTTTACACTATCTTGTGCATAGATGCAGTTATGCGGAAGGCGAGAGCATGGCAGCGGACATCGCAGCAGGGCTAGGGAAGGCGCGTAAGCCGTTATCGAGCCGTGATCACCGAGCAGCAGGTCTCAAGGCCTTCTTCGCCCTGGCCGAGCACTGGGACCTGGATGTGGAGCAGGCCCGTATTCTCCTCGGCCGACCATCGAAACGGACCTTCTACAACTGGAAGGCCGGTAAGCTTGGCAGCCCTTCCCACGACACGATGAGCCGTATCGGATATCTGCTCGGCATTCACAGGGCCCTTCGAACTCTGTTCTCGAATCCCGACAACGTCTACGGCTGGATCGGACGGAAGAACGACGACTTCCACGGGCAGACGCCGCTGCAGCGGATGCTCGGCGGCGATCTGACCGATCTGGCCTACGTTCGTCAGTATCTCGATTCGCTGCGCGGCGGCTGGGCTTAGTGCTGGATCGCTTCGCGCTGAGGCGCGTCGAGTGGCGGAAGGCCTGGCGGGTCATCCCCAGCAAGTACCCGCCCATTCATCTTTTCGAAGATCTGACAAATGACCCTGCCGAATGGGAGCTTCTGGCGGAACTGGAAAGTGCGGTGAACCCGAGGGTCCGCCAGAAACTCGGTGACGTCAGCCTGGTGCCTCCCGAACTGCGCGTGGCTTCGACAGCCGTGATGGCGCCTTTCGTGCATCTCAATCCGATGGGTACGCGCTTCAGCGACGGAAGCTACGGCGTCTACTATGCGGCACAGAGGCTCGAGACGGCGATCCGGGAGACCGTCTACCACCTCGAGA
>JAKSDN010000129.1 GCA_022360075.1 Kiloniellales bacterium
CCGAGCTCGAACATGATCCTGGCCTCGGGCACCTGCCGGGCGCCGGCCTTGGAGGCGGCGGGCGCGCCCGTCGGGCTCGGCGTGGATGGCTCGGCCAGCAACGACGGCTCCAACATGATCGGCGAGCTGCGCCAGGCCTTCTTGTTGCAGCGCCTCGCCCACGGTGCCGAGCGGATCTCCCATCGCGACGCCCTGCGCTGGGCGACGGCGGGCTCGGCGGGCTGTCTGGGCCGGGCCGACCTCGGCCGCATCGCGCCTGGGCTGCGCGCCGACCTGGCGCTCTTCCGACTCGACGAGCTGCGCTTTTCCGGTGCCGGCGATCCGCTCGCCGCCTTGGTGCTGTGCGGTGCGAGCCGCGCCGAGCGGGTCATGGTCGAGGGCCGCTGGATTGTCGAGGACGGCGCGGTTCCGGGCCTCGACCTCGCCGAGCTGCAGGCCGACCACGCTGCCGCGGCAAAGGCACTGCTGGCGACGTAGTGACGCTACCAAAAGAAAAGGTCTGTCATGGCGAGCGAAGCGAAGCAATCCAGTCGGCTGCGGTCTGAGCGACCGCTCTGGATTGCCGCGCCGGCTGACGCCGGCTCGCAATGACGGCTGGGTGGATCGCTCGTCCTATCTCGATATCGCAAGTATGCTAACATTCTCGCGAACGGGGCGTGTCTCGTCTTGGCGAATGGGACCGCCCTGGCGAACGCGGGGGATAACGCCATGCCGAAATTGGGAGGCGAAGGCCGCCGGCGCCTGACGCTGGTGCTCTGCGGCCTTTCGGGCGCGGCCTGCGCCGCCGCGATGGCCCTCGTGCTCCTGCTCTACGGGATGCCCTTCGATCCGACCTGGTGGTGGGTGATGGCGGCAATTCTCGCTGCCTCGTTCGTTTTGCCGCGCGCCTTCGTGCCTGTCGCGGAATGGGTCATCGACGGCTATCGGCAGCAGGGCACGGACTAACTGCACCGGAGCCATAAACTCTCTCAGCGGGCTGGCGCGCCGCGGACGCATTCGACTATCGTGGCCCCATCCATGGCCGGCGCCGCAACCCTCCGCGTTGGCGCCCCATGCAATCGAGACCCCCAAAGAGACAAGGAACGGCATGACGCTTCATCAGAATCTGATCGGCGGGGCTTGGACCGCCTCGGACGAGGTCGCCACCAACGTCAACCCCTCCAACACCGACGACGTGGTCGGCGACTACGTGCGCGCCGACGCGGGCCAGCTCGACCAGGCCGTCGCCGCGGCGCGGTCGGCGCTGCCGGCCTGGTCGCGGTCGGGCATCCAGCAGCGCTACGAGATCCTCAAGGCCGCCTCCGACGAGATCCTGGCGCGCAAGGAGGAGCTCGGCCGCCTGCTCTCGCGCGAAGAGGGCAAGACGCTGGCCGAGGGCATCGGCGAGACGGCGCGGGCGGGACAGGTCTTCGCCTTTTTCGCTGGCGAGGCCCTGCGCCTGACCGGCGAGGTCGTGCCTTCGGTGCGCCCCGGCATCGGGGTCGAGATGACCCGTGAGCCGCTCGGCGTAATCGGCATCATCACGCCCTGGAACTTCCCGATCGCGATCCCGGCTTGGAAGATCGCGCCGGCGCTCTGCTACGGCAACACGGTGGTCCTGAAGCCGGCCGATCTGGTGCCCGGCTGCTCTTGGGCTCTTGCCGACATCCTGCAGCGCGCCGGCCTGCCCGAGGGCGTGCTGAACCTGGTCATGGGCCGCGGCTCGGTGGTTGGCCAGGCCATGCTCGAGCATTCCGGCATCGACGGCATCACCTTCACCGGCTCGGTCGCGACCGGCCGCAACGTGGCGGTCGCCTGCGCCGCGAAGATGCGCAAGGTGCAGCTCGAGATGGGCGGCAAGAACCCGCTGGTGGTGCTCGACGACGCGGACCTGAAAACCGCCGCCGATTGCGCGGTCAATGGCGCCTTCTTCTCGACCGGCCAGCGCTGCACCGCCTCCTCGCGCCTGATCGTGACCGAGGGGATCCACGACCGCTTCGTCGACGCGGTGACCGAGCGCCTGAAGGCCCTGGTGGTCGACGACGCGCTCAAGGAGGGCACGCAGATCGGCCCCGTCGTCGACCAGAGCCAGCTCGATCAGGACGAGCGCTACATCGGCATCGGCAAGGACGAGGGCGCGAAGCTGCACTGGGGCGGCGAGCGCCTCAACCGCGAGACGCCCGGCTTCTACCTGCAGCCCGCGCTTTTCACCGAGACCACGAATTCCATGCGCATCAACCGCGAGGAGATCTTCGGCCCGGTCGCCTCGGTGATTCGGGTGAAGGACTACGAGGAGGCCTTGGCGACGGCCAACGACACCGACTTCGGCCTGTCCTCCGGCATTTGCACGACCAGCCTGAAGCACGCCACGCACTTCAAGCGCAACGCCGAGGCCGGCATGGTCATGGTCAACCTGCCGACCGCCGGCGTCGACTACCACGTGCCCTTCGGCGGCCGGAAGGGCTCCTCCTACGGCCCGCGCGAGCAGGGCGCCTATGCGAAGGAGTTCTTCACGACGGTGAAGACGGCCTACACGCTGCCGGTTTAGGGGTGGAGGCGTCGTCTAGAAGTTTGCTGCTTCACACCTCCCACAGTGTCACCCTCGGGCTTGACCCGAGGGTCCATCGAAGTCCGAGACTCGGACCACGATGGATTGCCGGGAGCGCGAAGCGCTCGGGCTTCGCCCGCCCGGCAATGACA
>JAKSDN010001010.1 GCA_022360075.1 Kiloniellales bacterium
GAGCTGCCGCGCGTTTTGCGCGCGTTTGAGTCGACGGTTCTCTACATAACTCAGGATTACAAGGAGGCCATGGCGCTCGGCGACCGGATTGGGGTTTTGATGGATGGGGCCTTTCGGCAGGTCGATCGGCCGGAGGCGATCTACCGGGAACCGGAAAGCCTGGAGGTCGCGCGGCTGTTCGGCGACCCGACCATCAATCTCTATCCCTGTGAACCCCAGGCGGGTGCGACCGGCCCAACGATCGAGCTGTTCGGAGGGGCGCAGCGGCTCGCCGCGGATCTGGTGGGGGCCGAGGGCCGCGACTGCCTCGTCGGCATCCGGCCCGAGCATGTCGAGGTCTTCATGGAGGAAAGGCCCGATGCCCAGCCGGTCGAGCTGGACGCCGTCATGCCGCTCAACATCCGCGCCGTGCTGCTGCTGAAGACTCAAGATGGCCGCGAGATCTTGGCGAGCTGTAGCGAGGCGACGGCGGCGCGCTTCCCGCGTGGCCATCGCGCCGCCTGGGCCCGCATCGACATGGACCAGGCCCTACTGTTCGATCGCGCGAGCGGCGCGCGGATCGTACCGGGGCGAGCCTGAGATAGAGTGATGGCAAACCTGATGCTCGATGAGGTCAGCAAGGTCTATCGCTCGCGCGGCAAGGCGAGCGTGCGGGCCGTCGATCGCATCAACATGACGGTCGAGGACGGCGAGATCGTCGGCCTGCTTGGCTCCTCGGGCTGCGGGAAGACCTCGACACTGCGGATGATCGCCGGCTTCGAGGACGTGACGGAAGGCACGATCCGCATCGGCGAGACAGTGATCAACGAGCTCGCGCCGGCGCGCCGCAATGTCGCCATGGCCTTCGAGGGCTATGCGCTCTATCCGCCGCTGCGCATTCGCGACAACATCGGCTTCGCCCTGCTGCGAGACCGCCACCCCCGGGCCGAGGTCGAGGCCAAGGTGAAGGAGGTCGCGGGCCTGCTGGAGATCGACGATATCCTCGATCGCTTTCCCCCGACCATCTCGGCCGGCGAGCAGCAGCGCACCAGCCTGGCCCGCGCCCTGATCCGCGACGCCGCCCTGTTCCTGCTCGACGAGCCCATGTCGCAGCTCGAGCCGCAGCTTCGCGCGGTGCTGCGCGCGCGCATCAAGGACTGGCTGATCGAGCGTCGCATGACGACGGTCTTCGTCACCCACGACCAGACCGAGGCGATCGCGCTCGCCGACCGCATCGCCGTGCTGGAAGAGGGCGTGCTGCAGCAATGCGCGGCGCCGGAGACGCTAAAGAGCCGGCCGGCCAACCTCTTCGTCGCCAGCTTCATCGGCGAGCCGCCCATGAACCTCTTTGCCGCGCGGGCCCGGCGAGAGGGCGGGGAGCTGTCCCTGTCGGTCTCGAACGAGCGCGGTCAGGTCGCCTTCGATCTCGCGCTGCCGTCCGAGACCGAAGCGCCTCGACTGCACGCGCGCATCGAAGATGGCGCGGAATTGCGGCTCGGCATTCGGCCGCACCATGTGGGGCTGGGCGAGCCCAACGGCGGTCTCAAGGCCGAAGTCGCATCGAACCAGTGGCTGGGCGATCAAACTCACATCGGGGTCGATCTCGAGGGCTGCTCCTTGATCGCGGTGGCGGAGGGCAGCGTCACGGCGCGGGAGGGCGAGACGGTCGGTGTCGCCCTGAAGCCCAACGCGCTGCACCTCTTCGACGCCGAAAGCGGCGCGGCCCTGTTCCATGGCCTCGAGCCTGCCGGCGTGGAGGAGGTGGCGTCATGAACCGCGACATCGTCATCGGCCTCGATGCCGGCACCTCGGTGATCAAGTCGGTCGCCTTCGACCGTCGCGGCGCGCAGCTCGCCGTTGTCGCGCGCCCGAACCAGGTGACGCGCGGCGCCGGCGGCGCGGCGGAGCAGGACATGGCGCGCACCTGGGACGATGCGGCCGCCACCCTGCGCGACCTGGCCCAGGAGATCCCGGACCTTGCGCAGCGGGTGCTGGCCTTGGCCGTGACGGGGCAGGGCGACGGGACCTGGCTGATCGACGAGGCCGGCACGCCGGTCGCGCCCGGCTGGCTGTGGCTCGACTCGCGGGCGGCCGACATCGTCAGCCAGCTCGAGGCCGCCTGCGTGCGGGACAAGCTCTATCGCATCACCGGCTGCGGCCTCAACGCCTGCAACCAGTCGGCCCAGCTCCTCTGGCTCAAGCGCCATCGTCCCGAGGTCCTGGCGAAGGCGGCGACGGCCTTTCACTGCAAGGACTGGCTCTACTTCAACCTGACCGGCGCGCGCGGCACCGACGTCTCCGAAGGCATCTACACCTTCGGCGACTTCCGCAAGCGGGCCTATGCGCCGGAGATCCTCGAGCTCCTGGGCCTTGTGGAGCGGCCCAGCCTGCTGCCCGAGGTGATCGACGGCACGCGCCGCAGCGACCCGCTGAGCCGGGAGGCGGCCGAGCGCATCGGCCTGCCGGCGGGACTTCCCGTGTGTCTCGGCTATCTCGACGTGATCTGCACGGCGCTGGGCGGCGGCCTCTACGCGCCGGGCCGGGCGGTCGGCTGCTCGATCGTCGGCAGTACCGGCATGCACATGCGCCTGTCGGAATCGGTCGAAGACGTAGAGCTCGGCGATAGCCCGAGCGGCTACACCATGCCCTTTCCGGTGCCGGGCTGTCTGACCCAGATGCAGTCCAACATGGCCGCGACCCTCAACATCGACTGGATCGTCGATGTCGCCTGCGAGGCGGCCGGCGCGCTGGGGCCGGCGGTCACGCGCAAGGAGGCGCTGCCGAGGATCGACGCCGGGGTCCTGGCGGCCCGGCCGGGCAGCGCGCTCTATCATCCTTACATCGATGAGTCCGGCGAGCGCGGGCCCTTCATCGACACCAACGCCCGCGCCCAGTTCGTCGGCCTGTCGCAGAAAGTCGGCTTCTTCGATTTGACCCGCTCCGTCTACGAGGGCTTGGCCCTGGCCGCGCTCGATTGCTATTCGGCCATGGGCCATCGGCCGGAGGAGATCCGCGTGGCCGGGGGTGCGGCCCGCAGCGACGCCCTCAAGACGATCCTGGCGAGCGCGCTCGGTGTGCCGGTGCGGCGCAGCGCCCGTGAGGAGGCCGGCGCGGCCGGTGCCGCCATGATCGCGCTGGTCGGGATCGGTGCCTATGACGACATGGGCGCGGCCTGCGCCGACTGGGTCGAACCGCTGCTCGGCGATACTGTCGCGCCCGACCCGGCGCTCACCGACCTCTATCAGCGGCTCTATCCGATTTACGTCGATCTTCATCGGCAGATGCCCGATGCCTGGAGCCGGCTTGCCGCGGCCAAGGAGGCCCTCTGACATGGCAGCGCGGCAAGTCGCGATCGTCGGTGACCGCTTCATGCGCCCCGACTTCTTCGAGAGGGCACTGAACGGTCTCGACGGGGCTGCGCTCTCGATCCGCGCGCTCGAGCTGCCCTGGCCGGACGAGCCCATGCAGCACGGCTACGCCGCACCGGAGCTCGAAGGCCTGAAGGAGTTCATGGGCGATCCGGACGAGATCGCTGCCTTCGTCGACGATGCTGAAATCTTCGTCAATCACCTGGCGCCGGTGACCGGTCCCATGCTCGATCGCCTGCCTCAGCTCAAGCTGATCGCCGTCTCGCGCGGCGGGCCGGTCAACATCGACATGGCCGCGGCGCGCGCGCGGGGGATCACGGTGGTCAACGCGCCCGGCCGCAACGCGAGCGCGGTCGCCGAGTTCACCATCGGCGCGATCCTGGCCGAGACCCGCCTGATCCGCATGGGCCACGAGGCCCTGCGCCAGGGCGAATGGCGTGGCGATCTCTACCGCGCCGACATGACCGGCGAGGAGCTCTCCGAGCAGACGGTCGGCGTGATCGGCTACGGCCACATCGGCACCAGGGTCGTGCGCCTGCTCAAGCCCTTCGGCTGTCGAATTCTGGTCTGCGATCCCTATGTGCAGCTTGCGCCCGACGACATCGCGGACGGCGTGGAGCAGACGGATCTTGAAAGCCTGCTCACCGAGGCCGACGTGGTGACCCTGCACGCCCGCGTGACCGAGGAGACCACGGGCTTCATCGCCGCTCCGCAGTTCGCGCGCATGAAGCCGGGCGCCTACTTCATCAACACGGCACGTGGGCCGATGGTGGACTACGACGCGCTCTACGAGGCGCTTTCGACACGACGCATACGCGGCGCCATGCTCGAGACCTTCGCGATCGAGCCGGCGCCGCCGGACTGGCCCCTTCTGAAGTTGCCGAACGTGACCCTGACGCCGCACATCGCCGGCGCCTCGGTCAAGACCATCACGAACGCCGCCGCCATGGTCGCCGAGGAGGTCCGGCGATACCTGGCCGGCGCGCCGCACCTGAACCCTCTATAGCCCCCGACTTGTCCAACGGAGAAGGACCCTAGATGACGAAACAGGAACGTGCCATCAGGCAGGAGATTATCGAAGCCTGCCGACAGATGAACGAGCTCGGCATCAATCAAGGCACCTCCGGCAACATCAGCGTGCGCTGGAAGGACGGCA
>JAKSDN010000977.1 GCA_022360075.1 Kiloniellales bacterium
CGGTTGTCGCCGGTGCCGGTCTTGCCGCCGACCCGAAGCCGCCCGCCGTCGGGCCGGGTGAAGGCAGTCTTGGCGCGGCGGGCCGTACCGTTCTCCACGACGTCGTTCAGGAGACCGCGGAGAACCCGGGCGATCTCCGGCGCCAGCACGCGCTTGGGCCGGGTGGGGCGCGGTGTCATGACGGTCTCGTAGGGCGTGCCTTCGGCGAAGCGCAGGCGCTCGATCAGGCGGTCGGGCAGCGCCAGGCCGTCGTTCAGGATGATGCCCATCAGCCGGCTGAGCGCCTCCGGCCGGTCGGCCGAGCTGCCGATCGCCGTCGCGAAGGAGGGCACCAGATCGTCGAAGGGATAGCCGAGGCGCCGCCAGCCGCGGTGGATGCGCGCGAAGGCCTCCTGCTCCAGCACGGTCCAGATGCGCGGGTTCTGCTTCTGATGGCGCCCGGACTCGGTGAGCCAGGCCATGACTTCCTGGCGCTCGGTCCGGCTCGCCGCGCGGATCTCGCCGCGCGTGGCTTGCGGATGGCGCTGCAGATAGGCGGCCAGCCAGAGCTCCAGCGGATGGACCCCGGCGATGTAGCCCCGATCGACCAGAGAGAAGCGACCGGGCGCGTGTTCGTCGTAGAGCCGGGCGGCTTGCTCCGCGCTCGGGGCGCGGCCACCGAGCTGTTGCGCCAGGAAGGCGGCGAAGGCCTCGAGCGGCGCCTCCGGTCGCAGCGAGCGGTAGACGACGGCGAGGCGCTTGGGGGTGGTTCGGAGCTTGCTCGCCAGCGTCTCGAGCACGGCGTCGGCGTCCTTGTCCCGATAGGCCCGGTGAAAGCGGTCGAGGTAGACCTTGCCGTCCTGGTCGGCGTAGCGCGCGAGGTAGGCCCGCCGGCCCGCGTGATCGGTCTCGGCGAGCACGGCCTGGCCGCGGCCGGCCTCGGCGATCTCGAAGGCCACGATGTCGCGCATCAGACGCACGAAGGGCAGGTTGACCGAGTGACGGAAGGACTCGGCGATCGAGAAGTCCTGGCCGTCGTGGCGGCCGTCGAAGTTCTCGAATTCGTGCACCCCGCCGCCGGTGAAGAAGCGCTCGCGCGGGCTCGCGGCGTAGCGCCGCTGCAGCGCGGCCTCGAGCATGCTCGGCAGGCTACGGTCGCGCGTGTTGGCCAGGTGGCGCACGGCCCAGAGCGTCAGCGCGTCGGGGCGGTCGAGCGCGATCGCGTCGAGCTCGGTCGCGTCGCGCCCGGCGTACCAGCCGTGCAGGCGATGGACGATCTCGAGGTAAGTGATCAGCGTGCGCAGCTTCGCGGTCGAGCCCAGGTCGAGCTTGGCCCCGGCGTTGAGGTCGAAGGGACGGTCGAGCGTGTCGGCCCGGACCCGCACCCGGTTCGCGTCGGGCCCGCGTTCGGTGAGCGTGAAGCTGTAGACCACCTTGGCCGGGTCGCCGCGGCCGAGCAGGCGCCGGCCGGCCAGGCCCAGGCGCCGCACGGTCTTCGGATCGCCGAGCGAGGCCAGGATCTCGGTCACGCGTTCCTGGACGGCTGCATCCAGGCTACTTTCGACCGAAAGGTCGAGCCGGGCCAGGGCGTAGGGATTGGCCTCGCCGATCAGCGCCATGACCTCGGCACGGACCGCGTTGCGCGCCTTCTGGGCGACGAAGGAGGCGGGTTCACTGCGGCGCGGCGGCGTCGCGCTGAAGGCGAGCGGCGTCTCAAGGGCGGCATCGCGCAGGTATGGTGAGATCACGCCGGCTCCGGCCAGCAGACGGAGGTAGCGGTCGGTGAGGCGCCGGAGCGCAGGACGGTCTTCGCTCAGATAGTGCTGCGGCCGGCGCTGGGCGAGCAGCAGGCTCAAGGCCTGCTTGTAGGCCTCGGCGCGTGCGGACAGCGTGGCCGCGTCCTCGGCGGCGAGCTCCTGGTTGACCGCGTCGAAATCACGGCCGTACCAGACGCGCAGACCCTCGGCGAGGCCATTGACCTCGCCGTAGCCGGCGCGCCCGCCGAGGGGCGTGGCGTTCAGGTAATCGGCCACGATGCGCCGCCGGGTCTCGACCGTATCCGGCCCGTCGAGGTAGGCGCGGGCGCTGGCCGAGGCGATCTGGCGCAGCTTCTCCGCGACGCCATCGGTTCTTCCGCCCGGCGAGTGTCGGAACTTCTCGATCTGGGTGGCGAGCGTACTGCCGCCGCCTGGCTGCGGCCCGGCGCCCATGAAGGAAAGGGCGCGGCCTACGGTCACGCGGGCCAGGCGGTCCCATTCCACGGCCGGGTTGCGCGCCGGCCGGCCAGAGTCGAGCAGCTCGCGGTTCTCGATGAACAGCAGGCTCTCGACAAGCAGCGGCGGGATCTCCGCAAAGCTCCCATAGGCCCGCTCGGGGTAGCGCTGTCGAAGGATTGGCTCGCCCTGGCTGCCGTAAAGCGTCAACCCGGCACGGCTCTTCTCCCGGTAGGGCGCGAAGCCGCCGAGGGCGACGAAGCGGTCGAGGGCCGGCGACATGATCGCCTGGAATTCCACTTCGTAGCCTCGCTCCCCGAGACGCTCGACGAAGGCCGGGATGCGGCTGTAGCCGAGCCGCGCGTCGTAAGGGCCGGCAGCGGGAAAACGCAGCGCCGGGTTGGCGCCGCTCGCCACGACATGGTGGAAGGCC
>JAKSDN010001002.1 GCA_022360075.1 Kiloniellales bacterium
GATTTACTTCATCCTGAGGAGCGCCCGACAGGGCGCGTCTCGAAGGACGCAGGATGATCATGCAGCACCGTCCGAAAGCTCGAGCCAATAAATTCACAAGCTCTCAGGATGAGGACATTTCTTTATGCCATCAAAGATCTACCTCATCCTGAGGAGCGCCCTTCGGGGCGCGTCTCGAAGGACGCACGTCGGTTGTGCAGCGCGCCTCAACGATTCCAACCGGTCCAATCACGAGGCCTCAGCATGACGGTCATGCACCGATCAACACCAACACCACCGGGAGCGCCACCAGAGCAACGGCCGTCTGCAGGGTGATCATCGCCGCCATCGCCGGCGCGTCGCCGCCCATTTGGCGGGCCAGGATGTAGGTGCTGGTGGCGGTCGGCAGCGCGTTGAACATGACCGCGACGGCTGCCGTCAGGCCGTTGGCGCCGAGAGCCCAGCAGGCAAAAGCAGTCAGGCCCGGCATCACCAAGAGCTTGAGGCCGCAGCTCGCGGCCAGCAGCCGGCCACTGCCGCGGACCGTCGCGAAATTCAGACCCGCGCCGACCGCCAGCAGGCCGAGCGGCAGGGCGCCGCGCCCCATGATCGTCAGCAGCGGCTCGATCAGCTGCGGCAGGCCGAGGCCGCTCGCGTTCAGCAGCAGACCGAGCAGGCAGGCCAGCAACAAGGGGTTGCGGACAAAGGCCCAGACTGTGCCGCGCACGCTTGGCGCCGTCGTCGCGGCGAAACGGGCGAGCGCGGCGACGCTCAGAATGTTCACGAGGGGTACCGTGGCGGCGACGGCGATCGCGGCGGCGGCGAGCCCCGGGGGACCGAACAGGCCGGCGGCGACGGCGAGGCCGATGTAGGTGTTGGTCCGCTGGGTGCCTTGGAAGAGCGAAGTAAAGGCTGGGCCATCCAGGGACAGTAGGGGCCGGACCAGCAGCAGACCGGTGGCCATGACCAGGATCGCCAGCATGATCGCGCCGGCCATGGCCAGGGCGGCGAGCCCGGCGAAGTCGGCGTCCGCGAGCGTCCTGACCAGAAGGGCGGGCAGCAGCGCGAAGTAGGTGAGGCGCTCTGCGGCCTCCCAGAAGGCTGCGCCGAGGAAGCCCGTGCGGCGGAAGGCCGTGCCCAGGAAGATCAGCAGGAAGACCGGCAGGACGGCGGTGAGGATCGCGCTCACGGCCCGGTCTCGGGCTCCGACTTGTGCCGCGACAAGGCGTCGAGCGCGCCTTGCAGGATGTAGGCGGCGGCCATCTTGTCGACGACCTCGGCCCGGCGCCGGCGCGTCATGTCGGCCTCGTCGACCAGGAAACGCTCGATTGCGGCGGTCGACAGGCGCTCGTCCCAGAAAGCGACCGGAAGGGCGAGCCCGGCGATTTCGCCCAGGTTCCGCGCGAACTGGCGCACCGACTGACAGCGCGGTCCCTCGCTGCCGTCCATGTTGACCGGCAAGCCGAGCACCAAACCGCCGACTCGTCGTTCCTCGCAGACCTCGGCCAGATGCGCCGCGTCGTCGCGGAACTTCCGGCGCCGGATGGTTTCCAGCGGCGAGGCGATGCTGAGCCGGCTGTCCGATATCGCCAGGCCGATAGTCTTCTCGCCGAGGTCTAGACCCAGCAAGCGTTGGCCTCTGTTCAGCCGGCTCGGCAGCTCGTCGAGCTGCAAGGAGATCAAATCGGCATTACCTCGTATGAACCAGCGGCCGCGTAGGCCTGGATCTTTGCGTCCCGAGTTGCCAGCGGGGCGCCCAACTCAACAGCCGTGGCAACGATCATTCGATCGGAGGGATCGCTGATGAAATCACCCGGCAACCGGGCACTCCGGATCGCGATGGAAGGCGTGAGTTCCGCAAGGTGATATTGAGGTGCAGCGAGGGCATCACCGACCCATCGTTGAATCGACAGTTCGAAAGAGATGCGCCCTTTGGCTTCCAACATGGCCACCTCCCATACCGAGATCGCGGGAACGATGAAGCCACCTTGGGTTCCACCGCGGGCCAGCAGATCTCGTGCCGCCTTTCCCAGCTTGGGATCGCCGTTCACGCTCCAGATCCAGACATGTGTATCGAGAACGACCACGGCCTAGGCTTTGTCAGCTTCCCAATCGACATCGAGAGGTCCAACGATATCGCCGTGGATCTTTACTGAGCCCTTCATGAAGCCGAACAGTGGCTGCGGCTTGCTGGGACGGTCTGCCGGCACGAGTTTGGCGACCGGTTTGCCTCGCTTGGTGATGATGAGCTCACCGCCTTGCTCGGCGATCTCGTCCATGAGCTTCAGGCAGTGCGCCTTGAACTCGCCGGCGGGAACGATTCGCAGTTTGGTCATGACAATTTAACCATGGTCATATTTCATGGTCATTTATAAGCCTGGATGACCCTGCGATCAATCCTCCTGCACGGCCCCGCCCGCTTGCCGGCCTCCGGGGCCGGTGCTAGGTTCCGCGCCTTTCCAGGCCTTTTCAGACGATAGGGAGGCCGCAGCATGGCGGTCGACAAGGATACCGTTCAGCGGATCGCGCGGCTTGCCCGCATTCGGATCACCGAGCAGGAGAGCGAGGCCCTGTCGGGCGAGCTCAGCAACATCCTGGACTGGGTCGAGCAACTGAGCGAGGTCGACACCGACAACGCCCCGCCCCTGACCAGCGTCGTCGCCATGCGCGCGCCGCAGCGCGATGACAAGGTCAATGACGGCGCCCGCTCCGAGGCCGTGCTCGGTAGCGC
>JAKSDN010001106.1 GCA_022360075.1 Kiloniellales bacterium
GATGAAGCCGAAGAATGCGGCCGTCGGCCAGGTCCAGGCCATCCAGGTCAAGCCCATGTTCCGCTCTCCCTCAGCGTGATTAAAATGCGTGTGGACCATATCGGGCATGCTGGATGACCACTGTGCGCTGCGCGCGGTTCCTTCGGAACCCTTCGAGACGCCCGCTTACGCGGGCTCCTCAGGATGAGGGCTTTTCTCAATGCCATCATCGCTTTACCTCATCCTGAGGAGCCGCCGAAGGCGGCGTCTCGAAGGACGCACGGTAGTTCTGCAGTCCATTTGACGATAAGCGCACACGTTCTCAAACCCGCCCGAGGGCGAAGCCCTTGGCGATGTAGTTGCGCACGAAGTAGATCACGAAAGCACCGGGAATGATGGTGAGCGACCCGGCCGCCGCCAGCAGCCCGAGCTCGTAGCCCGATGTGCTGGCCGTCCGCGTCATGGTGGCGGCGATCGGCTTGGCCTCGACGGAGGTCAGGGTCTTGGCGAGCAGCAGCTCGACCCAGGAGAACATGAAGCAGAAGAAAGCCGCGACGCCGACGCCGGCGGCGATCGTCGGGATGAAGATCTTCACGAAGAAGCGCGGGAAGGAGTAGCCGTCGACATAGGCCGTCTCGTCGAGCTCCTTGGGCACGCCGGACATGAAGCCCTCCAGGATCCAGACCGCGAGCGGGATATTGAAGAGGGTGTGGGCGAGCGCCACCGCGATGTGCGTGTCGAACAGGTTGATCGCCGAGTAGAGCTGGAAGAAGGGCAGCGCGAAGACGGCCGGCGGCGCCATGCGGTTGGTCAGCAGCCAGAAGAACAGATGCTTGTCGCCGGTGAAGCGGTAGCGCGAGAAGGCGTAGGCCGCGGGCAGGGCGACGGCGACCGACAAGACCGTGTTGAAGGAGACGTAGATGAGCGAGTTGACGTAGCCCATGTACCAGGTCGGATCCGTGAAGATTTTGACGTAGTTCTCCACGGTGAAGTTCTGCGGCCAGAGCGTGAAGCTGCCCAGGATCTCGTTCGTCGTCTTGAACGACATGTTGAGCAGCCAATAGATCGGCAGCATCAGGAAGATGATGTAGAGGGTCGGCACCAGCCAGGTTGCGCGTCTCATGACTGGGCCTCGTTGCGCATCATCAGCGTGTAGAAGACCCAGCTCAGCAGCAGCACGATCAGGAAGTAGATCAGCGACATGGCCGCCGCCGGCCCGAGATCGAACTGGCCGAGTGCGACTTTCACCAGGTCGATCGAGAGCAGGGTGGTCGCATTGCCCGGTCCGCCGCCGGTCAGCACGGAGGGCTCGGTGTAGATCATGAAGGAGTCCATGAAGCGCAGCAGGATCGCGATGGTCAGCACGCGCTTCAGCTTGGGCAGCTGGATGTGTCGGAAGATGGCCAGCGGCTTGGCGCCGTCGATCTTCGCCGCCTGATAGTAGGCGTCGGGAATCGAGACCAGCCCCGCATAGGACAGCAGCACGACCAGCGACGTCCAATGCCAGACGTCCATGACGATCAGCGTGAACCAGGCGTCGCCCGGCTGGCGCGTGAAGTTGTAGTCGAAGCCAAGCTCGTTCAGCGTGCGGCCCAGCAGGCCGATGTCGGGCAGGGCGAAGATGTTCCACATGGCCCCGACC
>JAKSDN010000411.1 GCA_022360075.1 Kiloniellales bacterium
AAGGTCGGATCCTGAGGTACGAGAAGGGAACCTATCTCGGGCCAGCCGATACACCGCTGGACGAGGCGACGCGCGATGAGCTGCGTCAGCGGGCCCTCCGACAGTCGGGCAACTGAGTTTGTGCTGTGGGGATCGCGACGCGCTGCAAGAGACAAGAGAAAGGTCGAGGCAGAATGATCCGCTCGGAGGCGATGAGGATGCGTGATCGAGGTGGCTTGGAAAACCGGCCCAGCGCGGCCCGATTGGCCTTTTTCTGCGCCCTGCTGGCGTTGCTCGTGCTCGCGGCAGCGGCCCTGGACGCGCCGGCATCCGCACAGGATTCGCTGCGCAATGTCGAGCCGGAGAGCCCCACCGGCGGCCTCGTACCGGGCGCGCCGCTCGGCAGCGACAGCGACTCGGAGATCTGGCGGGCCGTGCGCGAGGGGGCCCAAGGCAATGTCTCTATCCCTGACAAGCAGGCCGGCGTGCTCATCCAGTCCGAGGGCGACAACTGGCGCGCCTGGCGCAACGGCCCGCTGACGGTGGCGGGCGCCTGGATCGTGCTTGGTTTCGTTGCCCTGATCGCACTCTTCTTCGTATTTCGCGGCCGGATCCGCATCGACGCAGGGCCGAGCGGCCAAACGATCGAGCGCTTCAATGCGGTCGAACGCTTCGCCCATTGGCTCACCGCCACCTGCTTCGTCATCCTGGCGCTGACCGGACTCAACCTGCTCTATGGCCGACACGTGCTCTTGCCGATCATCGGGCCCGAGGTCTTCTCCTGGCTGACCATCGGCGGCAAATACGCCCACAACTACCTGGCCTTTCCCTTCATGCTCGGCGTCGTGCTGATGTTCGTGCTCTGGGTCCGGCACAACATCCCGAACCGTTACGACATGGTATGGATCACGCAGGGAGGCGGCCTGTTCTCCAAGGGCGTCCATCCGCCGTCGCGCAAGTTCAATGCCGGCCAGAAGCTGATTTTCTGGTCTGTGATCCTGGGCGGGCTGTCGCTCAGCCTGTCCGGTGTCGCCCTGCTGTTCCCCTTCACCATCGAGCCGTGGCAGCCGACCTTCGAAGTCATCGCCGCCCTCGGCATCAAGCTGCCGACCGCGCTGACGCCGATGGAGGAGATGCAGCTTTCCCAGCTCTGGCACGGCATCGTCGCCCTGATCATGATCGGGATCATCATCGGGCACATCTACATCGGCTCCGTGGGGATGGAAGGCGCCTTCGATGCCATGGGCACGGGCCACGTGGACGAGAACTGGGCCCGTGAGCATCACAACGTCTGGGTGGCCGAGGTCAAGGGCGAGCCGATTCCCGACATCGACGACTACACCTCGGGCTCGCCGCACCCGGCCGAGTGACCGCGGGCCGCGCCGCTTGCTTTCAGCGATCGACATCGTCGAGCGGTTGCCGAGCCGAGGTCGCAGACTTGGGCGCGAACGGAGAAGCGTGTAGCATCGCCCATGGACAAGCCTGTCAGAGAACGCGAAGGACCGGCACGGCATGCGGCACAGGGTTACCGGACTATCTGCGCTCATCCTCTTGGCAACGGTCGGCGTTGCCGGCCCCGCATACGCGGCAGGCGCGCTGCCGGAAACGAGCGCTCAATTGGCGCAGGGAAGCGGCGGCTCGCCCTGCGTGCTCACAAGCGGTGAGCTGCGCAAGATGCCCGAGGGACTTCCGCTCCAAGTGACGACCTACGACGACTCGGAGACCAACCTCGAGATCAAGGAAGGTCTCGCCGAAGCTCTGGAGCGCAACGGATTTCTCGTGAGCGACGGCGCGCCGCTGGAGCTTTCCTTCAAGTCGGAGATCATTCAGGGCCGTATCGCCGAACGGATTCCGAGCTTGGGCCGCGTCGGCGCGAGCAACGAGCAGGTCGTCGGCAACGAGGGCTCGGAGCGCGGCGTCGACGTCCAAGTCAACATCTGGTCGTCCAGCAAGGACTCGGTCCTCGGCGGTCGCAAGTCGGAGGCAGGATCGAGCCGCTCTCCGCGCTTCCACATCAACGCGCAGTTGCGCGATCTCGACGATGACCGCGTGATCTGGCAGGCCGACGCTCTCTGCGAGATGCTGACCAGCAACGAGGCGCGGATCATCAAGTCGATGGTGGGGCCCATCGCCTCCAGCGTCGGGCGCAGCGTTCCCCGCTCGGCATTCGACATTCGCTAGGCGACGGGCGACGGCGAGAGATGGGTTCCTCACCCTTGATCCGTCTCATTCGAAGGACTGCCCCGTTCGGGCGCAGCGGCAGGAGCGGGCCCGTCCGGGCGCTTTTTCTGGGCTGCTTCTTGGTGCCCGTGCTTTTCCATCTCCCGCCGTCCTTCGCCGCCTTGGAAGGGCACGGCGGTTTCGTCAAGAGCGTGGCGATCGCCCCGGACGGCCGGCATGGGATCTCGGCGAGCTTCGACTACCGGCTGATCCTGTGGGATCTCGATGCGCAGGCGCCCTTGCGCGACTTCGACGCGCACGAAGGCCCGGTGAACAGCGTCGCCTTCACCCCGGACGGCACCAAGATCGTCTCGGGCAGCGACGACGGAACGGTGCGCCTGTGGGATCTCGGCAGCGGCGCCCTGCTGCACAGTTTCGAGGGTCACGCCGGCAAGGTCGCCGCCGTCGCGGTCTCGCCCGATGGGCACCTGGCGGCCTCCGCTGGCTGGGACCGGACCCTGCGGCTGTGGGACCTGGAGGCGCTCAGCCCGGCGGGCCAGCTCGAGGGGCACGAGAACAATGTCAATGCCGTCGTGTTCCTGCCGGACGGCGAGCACCTGCTGAGCGGCGGTTACGATGCGACGCTGCGGCTCTGGCGTCTGTCCGACCTCTCGCCGATCCGCACCATGAAGGGGCACGATTTCGGCATCACCGCACTCGCCGTGGATGCCGCCGGCAAGCGTGCGCTCTCGGCCAGTGTCGATGAAACGGTTCGCCTGTGGGATCTCGACAGCGGTGCCGAGCTACATGCGTTGCTGGGCCACGAAGGGCCGGTTTTCGGCGTGGCTATTGCACCCGACGGCCGCACCGCCGCCTCGGGCGGCATCGACGAGGTGGTCCGGGTCTGGGACCTGGAGCAGGGCCGACAGCTCAAGCTTATGGCGGGCCATTTCGACGCGATCTGGGATCTCGCCTTCACCCCCGACGGGCGCCATCTCGTCACCGGCGGCGCCGATGAGCTGGTGCGTCTCTGGGACCTGGAAAGCGGCAGCGAGGTCGGCGCCGCCGAGGCTGCTGCCGCGCGGCTCGCGGAGGCCCCGCTGCCGGCCCCGGAAAGCCCAAGCGAGGAGCGGGGCGCGGGCCTTTACCGGAAATGCAGCATCTGCCACACGGTCACGCCGGACGGCGGCAACCGCGCCGGCCCGAACCTCTACCGTCTTTTCGGACGGCGCGCTGGAAGCGTCGAGGGCTATCGCTATTCCAAGGCGCTGCGCAATAGCAGCCTGATCTGGAACGAGCGGACCATCGATGCGCTCTTCGCCGAGGGCCCTGACGAGTACACGCCGGGCTCGAAGATGCCGCTGCAACGCATGCCCGATGCGCGCGACCGGGCCGACCTGATCGCCTATCTGAAACGCATCACCGAAGCGCCGGACCGGCGGGTGGAATGAGCCTGCCTGCCTTTCCCGTCAGGAGAAAAGCATCGCAATGAGAGCCTTTCTAGCGAGCTGCGTTGCGGCCGTCGTCATCGCGGTCGCCGCCTTCTTCATCCTGGAGAGCCTCGGCCTGTCTTCCGCCGGAGTCTTCTCAAGCGACAACGTGCGCCTCTGAGCACGCGGCTGGGGCGCCGCCCGCCGCGGCGCCGAAGCCATAACCGTTTCCGTTTTCACGGCTCGCGCCCGCAGTGGTCCTGTCGGGTGGAAAGCCCAACGCGTGAGGGAGAAAAGCCATGAAGCTGATGTACGGCCCGCTGTCCCCGTTCGCCCGCAAGGTCCGTATCGTCGCCATGGAGCTGGACCTGGCCGATCGCATCGAGCTCGTCCTGACCGAGGTCGCGCCGGGCAAGCCGAACGCGGCCTATGCCCGGGACTGCTATCCGCTGCGCAAGGTGCCGGCGATGACGCTCGACGACGGGACCGCGCTCTACGACTCGGGCGTGATCTGCGAATACCTGAACGACCTGGCGGGCGGTGAGCGCTTGTTGCCGGCGAGCGGCCCGAAGCGCTGGCAGCGCCTCGCCCAGCACGCGCTCGCCAACGGTATGTGCGACGGCGCGGTGCTGCTGCGCTACGAGACTTGGCTGCGGCCCGAGGAACTGCGTTGGCAGATGTGGATCGACGATCAGTGGGACAAGATCTTCAACGGCCTGGATTGGTTCGAAGCCCATGCCGACGAGCTGGCGCAACCGATCAACCTGCCGCAGATCGCCCTTGGCTGCCTGCTCGGCTATCTCGACTTCCGCTTCGAGGCGACCGACTGGCGCTCGCGTTGCCCGAAGCTCGAGGCCTGGTTCGCCGAGATCGCGAAGCGCGAGTCCTTCGCCGAGACGAAACCGTCGGCGGCCTGACCCTGAGCGGGCTGATCGTTTTGTGGTGTCATTCATTCGTCATTGCGAGCGAAGCGAAGCAAGCCAGCCCGCAGCCGTCCGAGCGGTAGCGCTGGATTGCCGCGCCGGCTCGCGCCGGCTCGCAATGACGACAGCAGGGTCTGTCGGGTTCGAAACCACCGACTTTAGACGGATTTCACGCCCTTCAGGTGGCAGGGCGTGAGCTCGCCGCTCTCGACGATCTCGATGCGCAGCCGGGTGCGATGGATCAGCGTTCGGGCGCCGGCCTCGCCCTGGACAGCCGCGACAGTTCGATAGGCCGGGCCCTCCAGCCGTTCGAGATCGCGCCGCGACTGCTCGATGAACCACCGGTTGCGGTCACGCACCTCGACCTCCGCGAAGCCGGCCGATGTCATGGCGCTCTGCGTGACCTCCGGCGTCGCCATCTCGAAGCTGAGCGCGGCCGTCGCTTTCCAGGCCTTCATGGTCTCCGAATCCGTCCCTTCGAATCCGCGCAGCCAGTCGCTCGCCAGGAACAGGCCGCCTGGCCGGAGCACGCGCAAGACATCCCGGTAGAGTGTTTCCTTGTCCGGGATGTGGATCATCGCGTCCTTGCTGAAAACCACATCGAAGCTCCGGTCCGCGAAGGGCAGGGGGCCGGGCTTGACCAGCTTGAAGCTCAGGCGGTCGGAGAGGCCGTTGTGCAGAGCCAGCGCCCGGCAGCGTGCGATGAGCTGAGGTTCGACATCGATGCCCATCACGGAGCCGGCGCCATGATCGCGCAAGAGCGCCAGATCGGCACCGCCGATCCCGCAGCCGATGTCCAGCACCGCGAGCCCGGCGACCGTCGAGCCTTCGAGGATGCGGGCCACTTCCTCCGGGCCGCCCGGCGACAGGAAGCCCTTGCCCCAGAGCGCTTCGAGGTAGGCGACGAAGGCCTCGTCGTATTCGGCGTGCTGTTCGGGCGTGTCGGTTGGCATGGTTCGGGCTCGATGTTCCGCAGGGCTATGGGTTTTGCTGCACGATAGGCTGGGCATGGCACGAGACGAAAGCGAAAGCGCTTCGCCCGAACCCGGGACTGTGAAGCTTGTCGTTCGCTGCATTACCATTGTGCGTCCTTCGAGACGCGTCCTGAAGGACGCTCCTCGGGATGAGGTCGATCGAGAATGGCATGAAGAAAGGTCCTCATCCTGAGGAGCCCGCGGCAGCGGGCGTCTCGAAGGACGCACAATGGCAGTCCAGGGCTCCCGCCATTTAGTTCTAACCTCGGCAGTGCGGTGATGGGGCGGTTTCGTCCTAAGTGCACCCGCGATCCCCTCCGCCTACTCCTTCGCCCCCGCCGCGCGCAGCAGGGCCATGCCTTCGTCGTCGCCGATCATCTCGGCGGCTTGCAGCGCGGTCCAGCCGTCCTTGGCCTTGGCGTGGACATCCGCGCCGGCGCCGAGCAGCAGGCGCAGGGCCTCCAGACGGCCACGGTTGGCGGCCAGCATCAGGGCGGTGTTGCCGGTCGAGGCCTGACGGCCGTTGGCGTCGGCGCCGCTGTTCAGCAGCACGTAGAGCGCACCCTCCTGGCCACTGGTGGCGGCCAGCATGACCGGCGTGAGATCCCGGCGGCCCGGGGCGTCGAGCCTCGCGCCCGCCTCGATCAGGGCGATCACGCTGTCGATGTGGCCCGCGGCGACGGCGCGGCCGAGCGGCGTTTCGCCTTCCGAAGCCCGGCCTTCGAGGTCGGCACCGCCGCCGACGAGATCCTGGGCCAGCGCCGTCGCGCCGGCCTCGGCGGCGAGGTGCAGCGCGGAATGGCCGTCGCGGTTGACCTGGCCGATCGCCGCGCCCTCGGCCAGCAGTAGTCGTGCCGCCGCGCGGTTGGCGCGTGTCGCCGCCGCCAGGAGGGCCGTCATTCCGTCCTCGGCGGCGAGGTTGGGTGAGGCGCCGGCGGCCAGCAGTTCCGCGACGATCGGGACCGTGTCGGGGTTGAAGGCTGCGTTGATCAGCGCCGTGTTGCCGTGTCGGCGGTCGCGCGCGTCGACCTCGGCGCCGGCGTCGAGCAGCGCGTCGACCACGCGCCGCTGGCCGCGCCGCGCGCTCAGGATCAGGGCGGTGTTGCCGTAGTCGCTCTCGCGCGCCTCCAGCGGCACGCCGCCCTCGATCAGGCGCCGGGCCACCCGGTCATGGCCCTCGTAGGCGGCGTAGTGCAGGGCGGTCCAGCCGTCGTCCGGGGTCGCCGCCGTGACATCGGCCCCTTCGGTCAGCAGCAGGTCGACGACGGCGAGGCTCTTGCTCGCCGCTGCCACTAGCAGTGGCGTGTTGCCGTTGGGGTGCCGCGTCTCCAGATCGGCATCTTGCTCGCGCGCGAAGCGGGCAAGCTCGAGGTCGTCGGTCAGCGCGGCCTGGAGCAGGGCCTGGTCCGGAACGTCGAGTTCCTGCGCGCCGGCCAGGCCGGCGGCGAGCAGCAGCGCGCAGAGGAAGGCGCCAATGCCGGTCCGGAAGCTGCCGGCGCTATTCCGCCGCGAGCTGTTCGGCCGGCACGATCCGGGCCGCGCAGGCCTTGAAGCCGGGGATCTTGCCATAGGGATCCAGTTGCGGATTGGTCAGGACGTTGGCCGCGGCCTCGGCGTAGCAGAAGGGGATAAAGACCATACCCTCCGGCACGTCGGGATCCTGGCGCAGCTTGAGGGTGATCGCGCCGCGCCGGGTCTCGACCGTGATCATGCTGCCGGGTGCCAGGCCGAGGCGCGCGACGTCGCGCGGCGCGACGCTCGCCACCGCCTCGGGCTCGACGTCGTCCAGTACCTCGGCGCGGCGGGTCATGGCGCCGGTGTGCCAGTGCTCCAGCACGCGCCCGGTCGAAAGCACCATCGGGTAATCCGAGTCCGGCTGCTCGTCGGGCCCGAGCGAGCCGGCCGGCACCAGCTTCGCGCGGCCGGTGGCCGTGGGGAAACCCTCGGCGAAGATGATCTCGTTGCCGGGCCGGTCCGGCGCGTCGACGGGATAGGTGACGGAGTCCTCGCGCTCCAGCCGCTCCCAAGAGATGTTGTCGAGCGAGGGCATGATCTCCGCCATCTCGGCGAAGATGTCCTTCACGTGGCCGTAGTGCCAGTCGAGGCCGAGGCGCCGGGCGATCTCCTGGATCAGCTCGAAGTCCTGGCGCGCCGCGCCGGGCGTGGGTACGACCGGGCGGGCGAGCTGCACCTGGCGGTTGGTGTTGGTGAAGGTGCCCCACTTCTCGGCCTTGGCCGAGGCCGGCAGCACCACGTCGGCCTGCCAGGCGGTCTCGGTCAGGAAGATGTCCTGCACCACCAGATGCTCGAGCTTGGCCAGGGCCTCGCGCGCGTGGGCCTGGTCCGGGTCCGACATGGCCGGGTTCTCGCCCATGATGTACATGGCCTTGATCTCATCGGCGATGATCGCGTTGATGATCTCGACCACGGTGAGGCCGCGCTTGGGGTCGAGCTTGGTGCCCCAGAAGTCCTCGAAGAGCTTCTGGATGTCATCGGCCTCGACCGAGCGGTAGTCGGGATAGACCATGGGGATCAGGCCGGCATCGGAGGCGCCCTGCACGTTGTTCTGGCCGCGCAGCGGATGCAGCCCGGTGCCGGGGCGGCCGACTTGGCCGGTGATGGCGGCCAGCGTGATCAGGCAGCGCGCGTTGTCGGTGCCGTGCACGGACTGGGCGATGCCCATGCCCCAGAAGATGATCGAGCGTTCGGACTTGGCGTAGATCCGTGCGACCTCGCGGATGGTCTCGGCGGGGATGCCGCAGCGCTCGGCCACGGCCTCCGGCGCGTAGGCCTTGACGTTCTCCTTGACCTCCTCGAAGCCGTCGGTGCGCGCCTGGATGTACTGCCGGTCGGTCAGGCCCTCCTCGATGATGGTGTGGATCATCGCGTTGAGCAGGGGCACGTCCTGGCCCGACTTGAACTGCAGGCCGTGGCTGGCGTGGCG
This sequence comes from Kiloniellales bacterium, assembly GCA_022360075.1. The sequence continues at coordinate 8,411 of JAKSDN010000411.1, forward strand.
GAACAGCGTGTAGCGCCGCGGGTCCATCACGATCAGCTTCTTGCCTTCCTTGGCTGCCTGCTTGAGGAAGGTTGCGGCGACCGGGTGGTTCTGCGTCGGCCGCGCGCCGATCACGATGATGCAGTCGGCATCGTTGGCCGCCATGAAGGGCGCGGTCACGGCGCCGGAGTTGATGCCCTCCATCAGCGCGGCGACCGAGGAGGCATGGCAGAGCCGTGTGCAGTGATCGACGTTGTTCGTGCCGAAGCCGGTGCGCACTAGCTTCTGGAACAGATAGGCCTCTTCGTTAGAGCCCTTGGCCGAGCCGAAGCCGGCCAGGGCGGAGGGGCCGTTGCGCTCGATCACGCGCTTGAGGCCGCTTGCGGCAACGTCGAGCGCTTCTTCCCAGCTCGCCTCGCGGAAGTGGCTCAAGGGATTGGCCGGATCGATCTGAAGGTCCGCGCCTTTCGGCGCGTCGTCGCGTCGGATCAGCGGTTTGGTCAGGCGGTGCGGATGGGTGATGTAGTCGTAGCCGAAGCGCCCCTTGACGCAGAGCCGGTTGCGGTTGGCGGGGCCGTCGCGACCGTCAATGTAGAGGATCTTGTCGTCCTTGACGTGCACCTTGGTCTGGCAGCCGACCCCGCAATAGGGGCAG
>JAKSDN010001506.1 GCA_022360075.1 Kiloniellales bacterium
TCACCAAGGCCTTCGAGGAGATCACCGGGATCAAGGTCAACCACCAGCTGCTCGGCGAGGGCGAGGTGGTGCAGGCCGTGCAGACCCAGATGCAGACCCAGCGCAATCTCTACGATGCCTACATCAACGATTCGGACCTGATCGGCACCCACTCGCGCCTGCAACTGGCCGTCAATCTGACCGACCAGATGGCTGGCGACTGGGCGGCCACCACGTCGCCGACCCTCGATCTCGACGACTTCATGGGCACCCAGTTCACCACCGGCCCGGACGGCAAGCTCTACCAGCTTCCCGACCAGCAGTTCGCCAATCTCTACTGGTTCCGCAAGGACTGGTTCGACCGCGAGGATCTCAAGGCGCGCTTCAAGGAGAAGTACGGCTACGAGCTCGGCGTGCCGCGCAACTGGTCGGCCTACGAGGACATCGCCGACTTCTTCACCAACGACGTGAAGGAGATCGACGGCGTGCGAGTCTACGGCCATATGGACTACGGCAAGCGCGCGCCCGATCTGGGCTGGCGCATGACCGATGCCTGGCTCTCGATGGCCGGCACCGGCACCAAGGGCGTGCCGAACGGCGTGCCGATCGACGAGTGGGGCATCCGCATGGAAGCCGGCTCCTGCAATCCGGCCGGCGCTTCCGTCAGCCGCGGCGGCGAGGCGAATGGTCCGGCTTCGGTCTACGCCATCCGCAAGTGGGACGAGTGGCTGCGCAAATACGCGCCTCCGGGAGCGGCCAGCTACGACTTCTACCAGTCGCTGCCGGCGCTCTCGCAGGGCAACGTTGCGCAGCAGATCTTCTGGTACACGGCCTTCACCGCCTCGATGGTCGCGCCCAAGAGCGAGGGCAACAACACCGTCGACGACGAGGGCAACCCGCTGTGGCGCATGGCACCCTCGCCGCACGGCCCCTACTGGCGCGAAGGCCAGAAGCTCGGCTATCAGGACGCCGGCTCCTGGACGCTCTTCAAGTCGACCCCGGTCGATCGCCGCAAGGCGGCCTGGCTCTATGCCCAGTTCGTCGTCTCCAAGACGGTGTCGCTGAAGAAGAGCCACGTCGGTCTGACCATCATCCGCGACTCCGACATCCGTCACGAGTCCTTCACCGAGCGGGCGCCGAAGCTCGGCGGCCTGGTCGAGTTCTACCGCTCGCCCGACCGCGTGCAGTGGTCGCCGACCGGCATCAACGTGCCCGACTATCCGAAGCTGGCGCAGATCTGGTGGCAGCAGATCGGTGACGTGAACTCCGGCGCCTTCACGCCGCAGGAGGCCATGGACCGGCTCGCCGCCGAGATGGACCAGACCATGGCCCGCATGCAGGCGGCCGACGAGCAGGCCAATGTCTACGGCGGCTGCGGCCCGCGCCTTAACGAGGAGAAGGATCCCTCCGAGTGGTTGGGCCGCGAGGACGGCCCGAAGGCCAAGCTCGCCAACGAGAAGCCCCAGGGCGAGACCGTCAACTACGACGAACTCGTCAAGCGCTGGGCCGCCAACTGAGCTAAGCTATCCGTTCGAATCTCCGCCGGGGCGTGTCTTCGGACCCGCCCCGGCCGGAGCCTCGAGGCTCGCTTCACCCGGACGCCTAGAAGCAAAGCGACATGTCCCTAGAGCTCAAACAGGTCTCCAAGCGGGTCGGCGCGGAGGTGCACATCTATCCCGTCGATCTGACCCTCGAGCCCGGTAGCTTCAACATCCTGCTCGGCACCACGCTGGCCGGCAAGACGACGCTGATGCAGCTCATGGCCGGACTGGAGCGGCCGACCACGGGGGAGGTCTGGTTCGACGGCAAGAACGTCACCGCCGTTCCCGTTCAGAAGCGCAACGTCTCGATGGTCTACCAGCAGTTCATCAACTATCCGCACCTGACCGTCTACGAGAACATAGCCTCGCCGCTGAAGGTTGCGGGCGTCGCCAAGAGCGAGATCCGCGCGCGGGTTCAGTCCTTCGCCGAGCTGCTCAGGCTGACGCCGATGCTGGAGCGCCGGCCGAGCGAGCTCTCCGGCGGCCAGCAGCAGCGCACGGCAATGGCGCGGGCCCTGGTCAAAGAGGCCGACCTCGTGCTGCTCGACGAGCCCCTGGCCAATCTCGACTTCAAGCTGCGCGAGGAGTTGCGCGACGAGTTGCCCCGCCTCTTCGCCGACCGCAACTGCGTCGTCGTCTATGCGACCACGGAGCCGACCGAGGCATTGCTGCTCGGCGGCCACACGGCGACCCTCTTCGAGGGCCGTGTCGTGGAGTTTGGCCCCACGGCCGAGGTCTACCGCAAGCCGGACAACCTGATCAGCGCCCAGGTCTTCTCCGACCCGCCGATCAACGTCGCGCGCATCGCCAAGTCGGGAGCGGACTTCACGCTCGGCGCCGAAGCGAGATGGAAGGCGGATGCGCGGCTCGAAAGCCTCGCCGACGGTGACTACACCCTCGGTGTGCGGCCGCACCATGTGACGCCGGGCCAGAACGGCGCCCAGGCCGTCGCGGTCGACGGCCAAGTCCTCGTGACCGAGCTTTCCGGTTCGGAGAGCATCATCCACTTCACCATGGGCCAGACGACCTGGGTCTCCCAGTCGCACGGCATCCACCCCCTCGAAGTCGGCAGCACCGCACGGCTTTACGTCGACGTCTCGCAGGCGATGTACTTCGACCGCGACGGCCACCTGATCGCGGCATAGAACGATGGCCCGAATCACCCTACAGAACCTTCGCCACAGCTACATGCCGGCCCCGAGCACGGAGGCCGACTGGGCGCTGAAGCGCCTGGATGTCGAATGGCGCGACGGCGGCGCCTACGCCCTGCTCGGGCCCTCGGGCTGCGGCAAGACGACGCTGCTCAACATCATCTCCGGCTTGCTGAAGCCCTCGGAGGGCCGCGTCCTCTTCGACGACGACGATGTCACGGAGCTGCCGCCCGACCAGCGCCACATCGCCCAGGTCTTCCAGTTCCCGGTCGTCTACGACACCATGACCGTCTACGACAACCTCGCCTTCCCGCTGCGCAACCGCGGCGTCGCCGCCGACCAGGTCGACCAGAGGGTGCGCGAGATCGCCGAGATGATCGATCTGACGCCGACGCTGCAACGGCGCGCCGCGGGCCTCACGGCCGACGGCAAGCAGAAGATCTCGCTCGGCCGCGGGCTGGTGCGCTCGGACGTGAACGTGATCATGTTCGACGAGCCGCTGACCGTCATCGATCCGCATCTCAAATGGCTGCTGCGCTCCAAGCTGAAGGAGCTGCATCAGCGCATCAAGATCACGATGATCTACGTCACCCACGATCAGACCGAGGCCCTGACCTTCGCCGACACGGTGGTCGTGATGAACGAGGGCGAGGTGGTGCAGGTCGGCACGCCGGTCGAGCTCTTCGAGCGCCCACAGCACACTTTCGTCGGCCACTTCATCGGCTCGCCGGGCATGAACGTCCTGCCCTGCCGGGTCGAGCAAGGCAGCGCGATGCTCGACGGCGTGACGATTCCCACGCGCAATGCGGCCGGCGGCACGGCGCACGGCGGCAGGCTAGAGGTCGGCGTGCGGCCCGAGTTCGTCAGCTTCGCATCCGAGGGACTGCCGGTCACGGTCGAGCGGGTGAGCGACGCGGGGCGATTCCAAATCGTCGACACGCGGCACGGCGAGATGAGCATCAAGCTGCTGGTCGCCGATCCGACGACCATCCCCTCGGACTCGGCGTTCCTGCGCTTCGATCCGGACTTCACCCAGCTCTACGAGGACGGTTGGGTCGTGGGCTCCGGAGACGCCCATGCTTAAGACGCGCAACGAAAAGGCTTGGCTCTTCGTCCTGCCGGTCGTCGTACTGGTCGCCTTCAACGCGATCATTCCGCTGATGACCGTGGTCAACTACTCGGTGCAGGAGACTTTCGGCGACAATGTCTTCCTTTGGGCCGGGGTGCGCTGGTTTCAGGAGGTGCTGCAGTCCGAGCGCTTCCACGCCGCCCTGCTGCGCCAGATCATCTTCACCGGCACGATCCTGCTGATCGAGATCCCGCTCGGCCTGGCGATCGCGCTGGCCATGCCGCGACGCGGGCCTTGGGTGTCGGTCTGCCTCGTACTGATGGCGCTGCCCCTGCTGATCCCCTGGAACGTGGTCGGGGCCATGTGGAACATCTTCGCCCTGCCCGACATCGGCCTGCTCGGCCGCACGCTGAACGAGCTTGGCTTCGACTACAACTTCACGCGCCA
>JAKSDN010000989.1 GCA_022360075.1 Kiloniellales bacterium
CACCAGCAAGCGCGGCTACAGCGAGGCCGAGGTGCTGGCCTCGCTGGAGAAGCGCCGGCACGACAGCCCGGCCTTCATCCATCCGCAGCGCACCTTCGCCGACATCGTCGTCCGTTTCCACGCGCCCGAGAACGGCGTCAATGGATCGGACGCGCACTTGAGCGTCTCCCACATCCTGCGCCCGACCCTGCCGCATCCCGACCTTTCGCCACTGCTCAACGGCAGCGCCAACTCTGGCCTGCATCTCGAGCTGGCACGCGATATCGACGGCAAGCCGGTCGACGTGTTGGCGATCGACGGCAACATCAGCGACCAGCGCGCCAAGCGGCTGTCGGACCTGCTCTGGAGCCTGATCCCGGAGGCGAGCCATCTGCGCAACAACGTCGGCGCCTTCACCAACCGCGAGAACCAGCGCGCGATCAGCCATCCGCTGGCACTGACCCAGCTCTTGATCACCCACCACATGGTCAAGGCCGCGCTGGGCATCCACGCGATTTGAGGAAGGACGGAGGGCGACTGGGGCAATCACTGTGCGTCCTTCGAGACGCCCGCTCGCGCGGGCTCCTCAGGATGAGGACTGTTCTTCATGCCACGAAGACTGAACCCTCATCCTGAGGAGCATCAGAAGGATGCGTCTCGAAGGACGCACGGTGGATGCGCAGCGTTCGACACGCTGAACCATAGAAAAGCGAACAAGGATTTGCAGGCATGGCCGCGGTGACAGAAATAGCGGTTGAAGCCCAACGCAAGGCCGCCCCCGGCGTGGCGCAGGTGCCGACCAGCCAGTTGGCGGACTGCCTGCGGGCGCTAGCCATGGACGCGGTCGAGCTTGCGCAGTCCGGCCATCCCGGCATGCCCATGGGCATGGCCGACGTCGCGACCGTTCTCTTCCGCGGCTTCCTGAAGTTCGATCCGGAGCACCCGGACTGGCCGGACCGCGACCGCTTCGTGCTCTCGGCCGGGCACGGCTCGATGCTGCTCTTTGCGCTGCTCTACCTGACCGCCTACTCCGGCATGACGCTGGAGGACTTGAGGCGTTTCCGCCGGCTCGGCAGCCGCCCGGCCGGCCAGGCCGCGAAGATCAGGCCGCTTTCGCTGCCCGACATGGCGCAGCGCTATCACCAGGGCGAGCTCGACCCGTGCGTCGCGTTCGAGCAGGCAGCCTGAAGCATTGTCACGGGCCCAAGGGGGCCGGAAGGAGAGTGAGATCATGAGCAGTCAAGGCTATACCGCCGGGGTCCGGGCCTATCGCGAGACCTATTGGACGCCGGACTACAGTCCCAAGGACAGCGACCTGCTGGCCTGCTTCAAGATCGTCGCGCAGGAGGGCGTGCCCCAGGAAGAGGCCGCGGCCGCTGTTGCCGCCGAGTCCTCGACCGGGACCTGGACCACGGTCTGGACCGACCTTCTGACCGACATGGACTACTACCGGGGCCGGGCATACCGGATCGAGCCGGTGCCGGGCGACGACACCGCCTTCTACGCCTTTATCGCCTATCCGCTCGACCTCTTCGAGGAGGGCTCGGTGGTCAACGTGCTGACCTCCCTGGTCGGCAACGTCTTCGGCTTCAAGGCGATCCGCTCTTTGCGCCTGGAGGACGTGCGCTTTCCGCTGCACTACGTGCTGACCTGCGGCGGCCCGCCCAACGGCATGCGGGTCGAGCGCGACAAGCTCAACAAGTACGGCCGGCCGCTGCTGGGCTGCACGATCAAGCCGAAGCTCGGGCTATCGGCCAAAAACTACGGCCGCGCCGTCTACGAATGCCTGCGCGGCGG
>JAKSDN010000826.1 GCA_022360075.1 Kiloniellales bacterium
AACAGCACGCGCGTGTCGTCGTCGAAGCGGATCAGGTTGAAGCGGTCCTCCGCCCGCAGGCCGTCGAGCGCGAGGCGCAGCGCTTCCCGCGCCGCTTCGATCGAGGGGCCATGCATCGAGCCGGAGGTGTCCACCACCAGGATCAGGTCGCGCGGCGGGACGGGCGCGGCATGGTCGAGCTCGTCGGCGGCAGGTGGCAGGACCGAGGCCATGAGATAGGTCTCGCCGTCGATCTCCTCGGCGAAGAGCGCGGCCTCGGGAACGGCGCCGACCTGCGGCCGCCATTCGAGCACGAAGTCCCGATCGGCCGGTACGCTGCCGGCGTCGAGCGTGACCAGCCGCCGGCCTTTACCCTGCTCATCGATCGTGACCGCATGGCTGGGGCTATCGACGGACGCCAGCGCCAGGCCGGCGTCGAGCCGGACCTGGAGCGTGACATGGTTGCGGGTCGGGGAGTCAGGATGGCGCACGGGCCCGAAGAGGTCGCGGCCGGCGATCACCTTTGGCATCTCGGGTGTCTCTTCGTGGGCGATCGGCTGGCCCTGAGGCCGCTGTGGCGCCCTGCCCGGCGCCTTCGCGAGGGGGATCGAGTCTCCCGGCGTGTAGCGCGGCGCGACCACCATGGGAAAGCGCAGCGCGAAGCGGCCGTCGCGGTAGGCGACGCGGTCCTGGTACTCGATCTCGATCTCGATCGAGTCGCCCGGCCCGACATTGGCGACTGAGGCGACGAAAACGTTCGGCCGCGCGCCGCTCAGCAGGCTCGCCCGCTTGCCCTGTGCGGCGGCCTGCTCGTAAACCTGCCGGGCCTGCTCGCGCGGCAGGATCTCGCCCTCGATGCGGCGCTCGCCGATCACCATGGTCAGGCGGTCGACGGCGGCGCGCTCGGGCAGAGGGAAGACGTAGACGCCTTCGAGCCAGGCGTCCGACGGGTTGCTGAAGAGCTGGCGGACCTTGACCCGCGAAACCTGGCCGGCGACCCGGATCTCGACGTCGCTGGCCACCCGCGGCGCCTCGAAGAGGCTGTCGGCCTGACCGCTCCTGAAGAACAGTCCGGCCGTCGTCTCCGCGGCGCCGTTCGCCGTTTCGATCTGGTTCGCCTGAAGGCTGCGCGGCGCGATCACGGCGAGCGCCGCGAACAGCACAAGCCCCAGCATCAAGGTCGATAGAAGCACGGCCAGCACGCCCTGGAAGCTCCGGCAGGTCATGGCGCCGAGCACGTTGTGCCGGTCATCGATCGTGCGGTCGAACATGGTGGTCCCCCTCTTCGTTGCGATTCGTTCGAGGGGGATCTCAGCCGTCATTCGCGGCGCAATGGGGGACGGGAGAAGGGCAATTCCGTGGAAGAATGTGGCCGCGCGATGGCGCCTGTGTTTCAGGCTCAGAAGACCCGCGTCGGGATCCAGGCGTGTTCCTTCTGGATCGCGTCGAGCCGGCTGCGCCCGAAGGCGCGGCCGGCCACGCGCTCGGCGATCCAGGACAGGGCTGCCTGAACGAAGCGGGCGCGGAGCGGGCCGGCGAGCCGGGCGAGGTGGACCAGGGCGGCCGAGGTCAGGATCGAGGCGCCGATCTCTTGCGGTGCGGAGGCGCCCTCGGCCGGACCGGTGACGAAGATCACGGTCCCGATGCCGCCGCCCAGGGCGACGGCGAGCGCGCCGAGGAGGCGTTCGATGGCACGACGGGCCTCTTCCACCCGCTCCGCGACCTTTCGGAAGTGCGTCTCCAGCGCCGGCAGATTTTCTTGGGACTCGGCCAGCACGGTGGTGACCACATCGCCGTCCCAATCGATGAGCGTGCGAAAGTGAACGCTATCGAGCTCGCTCGCCGCCTCCGGCGACATCACTTCGAGACCGCCTTGGGCCATGGCCCTGAGCGGCTCGGCGACGCCGAGGCGTTCGACGAGCACGAACAGCAACGTCGAGGCGAGGCGCGAACCGGCGTCGAGGAGGGGGCGGACGACGCGCAGCCCCGAAGGCGCGGAGGGTCCGGCCAAGGCCCGGCCTCCCGCCGGCTACTTTCGCCCTCCGAGCGCGAGATCGGCGAGGTTCACGATGAAGGACCCGACCGCCTCGATCAGGCCGCGCCAGTAGCCGACCGCGGTCTCGATGCCCATCTTGTGGATCTCGAGCACGTGGGCCTGGGCGGGCGTGGCGTACTTGCGGCCGATGCGGGTGATCGTATCGCCGTCGAGATCGATCGTAGTTTGGGCTGCGACCTCTTCCACGCCGATCTCCCAAATCTTGCGCAGCGTGGTCCTGTCATCGGCGCCCAAGCGCAGAAGCTCTCGTTCCCAATAGGCCTCCGTCTCGACCGTCGCCGTGGCCTCGAAAGCGTTCAAGCTGGCCCGGGAGGCGCCCGCGATTTTCGCGAACTGCGGCTCGGCGCGAAGACGCCAGAGCATGTTCTTCAACTGATCGCAGTTCTTTCGGATGCGCTCGACGATGACCCGGTCGGAAGCCCCGAGATCGGCGTGGCGAACGACGGCCGACGCGGCCCAGCGCAGGCACAGGAAGGTGTGGACGTGGATCGTCAGGTCGCCGGGATCGAAGGCCGGCTGGTCATCTCGCAGCCATCCTGCCAGCTCGTCCTTGTCGCGCTTCGCAAGTGTTTTCAGGTCCGCTTCATAGGTCGTCGCCTGCGGGCCGGCCTGCGGATCGTTCGGTCGGATGTCCTGGTCCGGCTTCGCCTCGAGCCATTTGCCGACCGGCACGTTCAGGCTGACCAGCTTCCAGGCATACATGTGCGCGATGTCGAGAATCGCGTTGGCGGGGTCCGGCATCTTGCGTGCCGTCATGTTGTCCTTGATGATCGTGTTGATCTCGAGCTTCGTGATATTGTCTATGAGCGGACGCAGCCCGCCTTCGCTGCTCATCTCGAAGCCTCCCGCCTGTGCGCTGGAGCGCGGCCGCCAAGGCCCGGGCGCTCCCCCCGAGCCTCACCCCCGCCGATCTCGGGCCCGTCCCGCCTAGGGCTTGTTTCCAGTCCCCGACGTCTTGGCTTCTTCCTCTGCCGTGAGGTAGGCCTCGAGCTTGTCGCCGATCTTCGCGCCGAGGTCCGCGAGCGCCTCGATCGTGCGGGCGATCGTCTCCTTGGACTCCGCGACCTGCTTCTCGTGCAGCGCGGCGAGCTCGGTCTTGTCGGACACGAAGTCCTCGTGGATCTCGAAGGTCGTGTCGCCGTCGATCACGTCCGTCTTCGTCACGATGTGCCGGGGCTCGTTCTTGGTCAGGAGCTTGGTCTCGACCTTGATCTCTTTGAAGTCTTTCAGGATTTCGGCGATCTTGTCGAAGATCGGGTTCGCCATGTGAGTTTCCCCTCTGTCGGGCTCCGTTTCGTTGGTCTGCGCGTGATCTCGCGGCGGACGGCGCCTCGCGCGAAGTCGACACCAAGGCCCTGCGCCTGTCAATCGCGGGCCGGTGCAGCACGATCGCAAAACACTCCAGTCCGCGTTGCCAGCCGCCGGGGCCTCCACTAGGCTGCGCCGGCAAGGTCACCAAGGGGAGCCAGAGAGCCGTGTCGATCATTGCCGAGCGCCTGTCGCGCATCAAACCCTCGCCGACGATTGCGGTCAGCACCAAGGCCCGCGAGCTGAAGGCCGCCGGCCGCGACGTCATCGGCCTCGGCGCGGGCGAGCCCGATTTCGACACGCCCGAGAACGTCAAGGAGGCCGCGATCGCGGCCATGCGACGCGGCGATACCAAGTACACCGCGGTCGACGGCACGCCGGAGCTGAAGGCGGCGATCTCTGAGAAGTTCCGCCGCGACAACGGCCTCGACTACAAGCCCGAGGAGATCACCGTCGGCACCGGCGGCAAGCAGGTGCTCTACAACGCCTTCATGGCGCCCCTCGACCCGGGCGACGAGGTGATCATCCCGGCGCCCTTTTGGGTCTCCTATCCCGACATGGCGCTGCTCGCCGAGGGCGAGCCGGTCGCCGTCGCTTGCTCGCAGAACAACCACTTCAAGATGCAGGCCGAAGACCTGGAGGCGGCGATCACGCCCAAGACCAAGTGGCTGATTCTCAACAGCCCCTCGAACCCCACCGGCTCGGCCTACAGCCGCCAGGACATGAAGGCCCTGACCGACGTGCTGGTCCGCCACGAGCACGTCTGGGTCCTGACCGACGACATGTACGAGCATCTGGTCTACGACGGATTCGAGTTCACGACGCCGGCCCAGGTCGAGCCCAAGCTGAAGGAGCGCACGCTCACCGTGAACGGGGTCTCCAAGGCCTACTGCATGACCGGCTGGCGCATCGGCTTCGCCGGCGGCCCGGCGCCGCTGATCAAGGCCATGGCCAAGGTGCAGTCGCAGAGCACCTCGAACCCCTCGTCGATCAGCCAGGCCGCCGCGGTCGAGGCCCTGAACGGCCCGCAGGACTTCATCGCCGAGCACAACGAGGTCTTCAAGCAGCGCCGCGATCTTGTGGTCGACGCACTCAACACCTGCCCGGGCCTGGCCTGCCATCGCCCGGAGGGCGCCTTCTACGTCTATCCCTCCTGCGCCGGGACGATCGGCAAGAAGACGCCCGACGGCCAGACCATCAACTCCGACGGCGATTTCGTCACCTACCTGCTGGAGGCCGAGGGCGTGGCCGCGGTTCAGGGCGAGGCCTTCGGTCTCTCGCCCTACTTCCGCATTTCCTACGCCACCTCGACCGAGGCCCTGGAAGAGGCCTGCGCGCGCATCAAGCGCGCCTGCGAGGCGCTGCAGTAGGGGGTGTTCGCTAGAAGCAAGACCATGGTCCGAAGAGCCCCGAATTTGCCAAACGGCTGTCATGCTCGGGCGAAGACCCGAGCATCCATTGTGCCGCGGCACGAGCCTGTCGCCTTCAGCACCTCCCGTGCATGCGGTTCAATGGATTGCCGGGTCAAGCCCGGCAATGACAGTTTGGGGAGTGGTGTGCAGCGCGGCCGGCCGGTCAGATCGCAGGCACTGACGGCCGCCCCCCGCCCATGAAATTCCTCGTCCTCGGGGCCGGCGGGGTCGGCGGATTTCTCGGTGCCAAGCTGGCGGCCGACGGCAACGACGTCACCTTCGTCGCGCGCGGTCCGCACCGCGAGGCGATGGCGCGCGACGGCCTGCGCCTGCGCTCGCCGCTCGGGGATCTGCACATCGAGCGGCCGACGCTGTTCGAGGACCCGTCCGAGACCGGCCTCTGCGACGTCATCCTGCTCTGCACCAAGCTCTGGGACAACGATTCGGCGATCGAGCTGATGCGGCCCTTGCTGGCCCACGACACGGCGGTGATCTCGCTGCAGAACGGCGTCGAGGCCGAGGACCAGCTCGCCGACGCGCTGGGTCATCAGCACGTCCTCGGCGGCGTGGCGCAGATCGCCGTGCGCATCGCCGAGCCGGGCGTGATCGCGCAGACCGGCCAATTCGCCCGCTTCCTCGTCGGCGAGCGCGACGGCACCTCGACCTGGCGCCTGGAAGGCCTGGTCGCGGCCGGCAAGTCGGCCGGCATCGACATCAAGGCCTCCGACGACATCGGGCTCGACCTCTGGAAGAAGTTCGTTCTGTTGACTCCCTTCGCCGGGGCGGCTTGCCTGTTTCGCCTGCCGATCGGCCGTATCCTCGCCGACGGCTGGCGGCGCGAGCAGCTCGAGTCCCTGCTCGCCGAGGCCGTGGCGGTCGGCCGCGCCAAGGGCGCCGCGCTGCCGGATAACGTCGAGGCCCGCGTGATGGAGAGCTACGCCGGTTTCCCGGAGGAGATGAAGCCCTCGATGCTGCACGACCTGGAGGCCGGCCGCCGGCTCGAGGTCGACTGGCTGAGCGGCGCGGTCGTGCGTCTCGGCAAGGCCCTCGGCGTCGACACGCCGGCCAGCCAATCGGTGGTCGAGGCGCTGGAGCCGATCAAGCTCGGGCGCGCGGTGCAGAACGCGTAGGTTCTCTTTGGTTTGTCCGCTCCGCGGACGCCCCCCACCCGTCGCTTCGCGCCGACCTCCCCCTCGAGGGGGAGGCGTAAGCTGTTGCTGCAGCACTCCGAATTCCCTCCCCCCTCGAGGGGGAGGGTTAGGGAGGGGGGCGGCGCGAAGCGCCGAAAGAAGAGCAATTTACAGCGGAATCAGAGCCCGCCCCCCTCACATCACCAGCACCTGCCGCACCGTTTGCCCCGACGCCAGGCGGTCAAATCCGGCATTCACCTCCTCCAGGCCGATGCGGTCGCTCAGCAGGCGGTCGATCGGCAGGCGGCCCTGCTGGTAGAGCGCGATCAGGTTCGGCACGTCGCGCGCGGGGATGCAGCTTCCGAGATAGCTGCCTTTGATCGTGCGCTCCTCGGCGACCATGGTGACGTGCTTGAGCGCGAAGTCGTGGTCAGGGTGGGAGAGGCCGGCCGAGACCGTCGTGCCGCCACGCCCGGTGATGCGGTAGGCGAGGTCCATCGCCTTGACCGAGCCGACCATCTCGAAGGCGTAGTCGACGCCGCCCGAGGTCGCCTCGCGGAGCTGCTCGACGCAGTCCGCATCGCCGGCGTTGAAGGTGTCGGTCGCGCCGAGCTGGCGGGCGAGCGCCAGCTTGTCGTCCTGGATGTCGACAGCGATGCAGCGCCGCGCGCCGGCGAGGATGCCGCCCAAAAGCGCGTTGAGACCGACGCCGCCCAGGCCGACGACGGCGATCGTCGCGCCCGGCGGCACCTTCGCGGTGTTGACCACCGCGCCGACGCCGGTCAGCACGGCGCAGCCGAACAGGGCCGCCTCCTCCAGCGGCAGGCTGCGGTCGACCTTGACCACCGAGCGGCGCGAGACCACGACGTGCTCGGAGAAGGCCGAGACACCGACCTGGTGGTTGACCGGCGCGCCGTTCAGGCTGAAGCGCCGCGCGCCCGAGAGCAGGGTGCCGGCGCCGTTGGCCACCGCGCCCGGCTCGCAGAGCGCCGGCCGGCCGTCCATGCAGGGCAGGCAGTGGCCGCAGCTCGGCACGAAGACCAGGACCACGTGATCGCCCACCTCCAGGTCGCTGACCCCGGGGCCCAGTTCCTCGACGATGCCGGCCGCCTCGTGGCCGACCGCCATGGGCAGCGGGCGCGGCCGGTTGCCGTCGATCACCGAGAGGTCGGAATGGCAGAGCCCGGCGGCCTTGACCCGCACCAGGATCTCGCCGTCGCCGGGCGGCGCCAGATCCAGCTCCTCGATCACCAGGGGCCGGCTTTCCGCATAGGGCCGATTCAGCCCCATCTCGTACAGCACCGCCGCTCTCGTCTTCATGGCTTCGTTCCTCCGGCCTTTGTTCGCATCCCGACGCCCTCGACGCGTCGCGGCCAGTCTGCCACAAGAGATCGGCGGGAACAGCGCTTGCGCCGGGTCGGGCACGGCATACTGATCGTGCGACAGCCACTCGAATTGGAACGAGAGGTTTTGCTTTTCGGCGCTCCGCGCCAGCCCCCCACCCGGCGCTTCGCGCCGACCTCCCCCTCAAGGGGGGAGGCGATAAGCTGTTGCCGTAGAACCCCAAATCCCCTCCCCCCTTGAGGGGGAGGGCAAGGGTGGGGGGCGTCCGCAAAGCGGACAAAGAAGCGTCGAATCCCGCCGGATGAGACGGCAGCGCGCCAAGCCCGGCGATGACAAACGGGATTGCTCGACCTTGTCGAACCCGTGAGACTCACTGCGAGTCAGGCCCAAAAGTCGAAGCAAGACCAGGGAGGCGACGGAAGCCATGGTAAGCCTCTGGACCAATCGCGGCGATCCCGAGCATCTCGGCGCGGACCGCCCCTTCTGCTATCTGGTCACCGACATCGAGACCGACGGCCCGCAGCCGGGCGCGAACTCGATGCGCAGCTTCGCGAGCGTCGTGGTCGAGCGCGACGGCACCGTCGGCGACCGCTTCGAGGCCTGCCTGGAGCCGCTCGAGGGCGCCGGGCCCGATCCCGGCACTCTGGAATGGCTGCAGGGCCAGACGGCGGTCTGGGCCGATCTCGTGCGCGACCCGCAGCCGCCGGGCGAGGTGATGGCCGCCTACGCCGAGTGGATCCGCGCGCTGCCGAGCCAGGCCGTCTTCACCGCGCATCCCCTGTCGTTCGACGGCTACTGGATCGACTGGTACCTGCGCCGCTTCCTCGGCCTGCGCCTGAACACCGGCCCTTACGGCGGCGAGCGCCTGTTCCTCGGCGCTGGGCTCGACCTGCCGAGCCTGATCATGGGCACGGCGCACCGCGCCTATTCCCAGTGCCGGCGCGAGTTCTACCCCGACGCCTGGCTCGGCGGCCACGAACACAACCACCGCGCCATCGACGACGCGCTCGGCTATGCCCATCTCTTGGCGGAGATGCTGCGGCGGGGGGCGGAACGCGCGTGACGCCGGTCGTGCCTGCGGCGCCGGAGGGCTGGATTTGACACGGATGGACGGGATGAACACGGATGGTGCCGAGATCCGCATGGCGCATCGAACCGCTCGGAGAATCCGTGTTCATCCCGTCCATCCGTGTCGAAAATCGATGCGAGATCGCGTCTCGGGCCGGCGTGGTCTTGGCCCCATCCCCGAAAAGGGATCCTGGAAGACGCATCCCGCCCCGCTAACCGAACGTCAACACAACCGCATGACAAGATAGATCATGGAACAGTGCCTACCGCCATCGGACTCCATGGTCGCGCGCGCGGTCAATTGCGCGCATCGGGTTGCCTTCAGTTTGGCCTATCCGATCCTGTCACGCCTGGAGCGGCTGCTCGGCCTCCGTTCCAACGGCGCGGCGGTCGCCGTCTGGCATGCGAACAAGCTGCTCCTGGTCCGCCACTCCTACAAGCCGGGCGCCGCGCTGCCCGGCGGGGCTCTCAGGGGCGGCGAGGCACCGGCCGATGCGGCGGCGCGCGAGCTCTACGAAGAGGTCGGGATCGCCGCGCGTCCGGACGAACTCGTTCCGCTGCGCCTATGGCGCAAGAGGAGAGGCAACACCTGGCTCTTCGAATACCGCCCGCCCGCCCTGCCGCGAGTCGTGCCCGACCAGCGCGAGGTCGTCGCCGCCCAGTTCGTGACGCGCAGCCAGATCCCCGCCTCGATCAGCCTGTTCCTGAAATAATTCGGGGACAGTATACTGTTTTCCACGCTCCGTATGGGTACGCTTCCTTGCCGTGCGTCGCCCTCTGTGCGTGGTATCGATGAGTCTCATGATTGCCCACCACCCCCCACAGAAAAAACCCCGGCACCGCGTCGGCGCCGGGGTCAGGTGACCGTCAGGGAGATGGTCAGATGTTGTTCTGGCTCATCTGCTCGGCGATGTAGTCGGCCTGGCGGATGGCCAGGGTCACGATGGTGAGCGTCGGGTTTTCCGCCGCGCCGGTCGTGAACTGACTGCCGTCGGAGATGAAGAGGTTGGCCACGTCGTGCGCCTGGCCGTGCCGGTTGCAGACGCCGTCCTTGGCCTCGGCGCTCATGCGGCAGGTGCCGAGGTTGTGGGTCGAGGGATAGGGCGGGGTCTCGATCACCTTCACGGCGCCGGCCGCCTCGTAGACCGCGCTGCCCTGCTTGAAGGCGTGGCTGCGCATGGCGATGTCGTTGGGATGGTCGTCGAAGTGGACGTTGGGCACCGGCAGACCGAATTGGTCCTTCTCGCTCGCGTGCAGCGTAATCGCGTTCGATTCCTGCGGCATGTCCTCGCCGACCAGCCACATGCCGGCCGTGTTCTCATAGAGGTCCATGGCGCCGGCGAATTCGCGGCCCCACATGCCGGGATCGAGGAAGGCACCCATGAAGGGCAGGCCGAGCCCCAGGGTCTCCATCTCGTAGCCGCCGACGAAGCCGCGCGCCGGGTCGTTGATCGACTCGTCGGTGATGATCCCGGCCATGGTGGTGCCGCGGTACAT
>JAKSDN010000993.1 GCA_022360075.1 Kiloniellales bacterium
TCGCGATCGTCTTGATGCCTCAGACGACGCGTGCTGGAGCGGACTTCGATGCGGGCTGGCAAGCTTACGAAGAGGGCCGCTTCGCGCAGGCCGTCCAGATCTGGACCCCGCTCGCCGAGGCCGGCAACCTGCTCGCTCAGTTCAACCTCGGCGTCATGTACGACCAGGGCCGCGGAACCGGGCAGGACTCGGACAAGGCGAAGAGCTGGTGGGAGAAGGCGGCGCGTCAGGGCTATTCGCGGGCCCAGCACAATCTGGCTCTGATCCACATCAGCCGCTTCGATGCCGAGCAAGACTACGACAAGGCGCGCTTTTGGCTGGAGAAAGCGGCAGCGAAGGGCTTCGCCCGTTCGCAGTATACGCTCGGCAAGATGTACATGGACGGGATCGGCGTGCCCAAGGACGAGGTGCGTGCTTTCGAGCTGCTGCTGGCCGCCGGCCGATCGGGTTTCGTGCGCGCCCAATACAATCTCGGCAAGATGTTCCGCGACGGCCGGGGGACGGCAGAAGACTCCGTGGAGTCGGTGAAGTGGTTCCGCCGGGCCGCCGACAAGGGCTACGCCAAGGCGCAGGAGAAGCTGGCCTTACGCTACGAGGCCGGCAAAGGCACGGACAGGGATCTGGTCGAAGCCCTCAAGTGGGCGAGCCTGGCCGCGAACCAGGGCTTGGAAGGCGCAGCGGAGCTGCGCGAAAGCCTCGAAAAACAAGTGACCGGCGATCAGGCGGCCGAGGCGGAACGCCGGGCTTCGGACTTCACGCCCGTCGACTGAGCAGCACCAATCTAGTGGTTCAATTCCGACACTTGAGTCCGATGAAATTGGATCAAGTGTCGGCCAGAATTGGACCCAACAAAGAGATACCTAGTGGAGCGGCCCGACATTCCGGGATCGGAATGTCGGAGTCGTACCACTAGGCACCCGAGACGGGCGCCAGGCGATGTCGCGCAAGCGGCTTCGGCCCCGATCCCACGCGACCCGAAGTCGCGGGACTTGCCAGGCGTAGCGATTCGTTACTAGCCTCTATTGATCGTGGACGCGCGCGGCCGTGACAACCTGGCCGGGCCGGCATGCGGAAAAGAGAGCGAAAGCGATGAACCGGGCGGTCTCAAGATAGGATCGACGAAAGCTCTACCGAGAAGGCTCCGGACCGATTCGGGGATCGCGGCGCCATAAGACGGGAAAAGAGCACCATGAATGTAGATGCAATTCTCGCGGACAAGGGGACGAAGGTCGCGACCACGCGTCCCGATGCGACGATCGCAACGGTCGTCGGGTTACTCAAGCTCGAGGGCATCGGCGCATTGCTGGTCAGCGAAGACGGCAAGAGCATCGATGGCATCATTTCGGAGCGCGATATCGTGCGCGGTCTTGCCGAACACGGCGCCGCGCTGCTCGAGCTCAAGGTCTCGAGCCTGATGACCGCGAACGTCAAGACCTGCGCGCGCGACACCAAGGTGACCGATGCGATGGCCGAGATGACGCGCAGCCGGATTCGTCACTTGCCGGTTATCGAGGACAGCGCGCTTGTCGGCGTGATCAGCATCGGCGACGTGGTCAAGAACCGGCTTCAGGAGCTGGAGACCGAAACCAGCGTCCTGCGCGACTTCATCGTCGGACGCAGCTAGACGGCACCTGGCACGTCGATAGCCAGTATCGGCCGGCCGGCTGTTCGCGTCGCTACGCGCGTGAGGATGCGCTCAGATCCATCCGGCCGGTTCAGGTGAACCACGGCAGTTCCGTGCTGGCCTCGTCGGCGATCTCGCGGAGTTCCTTGGCGAGTTCGACGTTGCCCTCGTCCTGGGCCCTCTGCGCCAGTTCGCGGTTCATGGCGACGTAGCGCTCCAGTTCCTCGGCGGTCAGCTTCCTGCCCATCGCCTGTCCTTCCTCCTGAAGTGACCTTGCTTCCATAACTGTGCCCCCTTTCCGTGACTATAGCGAGGCGTCGTTCGGCCCGCGCTGGGCTTGGGCCGGACGACGCCGGTCTATGGGTCCATCCCACCGTTGAGATAGAGCATCAAACTGATTATCAGGCCTTGCTTGGCACCTTCGGGAACGCCGAAGCGAACAGCCAAGGTGCCGCCGTCGCAGCGCGTGACGGTCGCGGCGAAGATCCCCCAATCGCCGTCGCAGAGCATGACAGGCGTGCCCGCTGCGAAAGGTGCCTCGACCGTGAGCAGCGCGCCGCCGCCCGAGATGTCCAGGATCACGCAGTTCTGCCAGTTATTGTCGACCCCGATCCGGGCCGTTCTGGCGGTCTTGACCCGCTTGTGCCGACGCAGATCGCTGAGGCACGCCGAGTCCAGCATTTCCCTCTCCCTCGATGAGACCAAGTCTCAGCGACAAACTCTTATGTCCGAGTGGTTTCGAAAGCGTTGCCCGGCGCTCCACGCAGCCTTCCCGCAAGCTCGCCAAGAAGGCCAAGGGCTTGATCGGATTGCCTTTGGAGCCGTCCTGGGCGATCGGAGAATTTATATCGAATTCAATGCTTTAACGTTGTTCGCTAAACCCAATTCAACTCTCTGCGGCTATCCTTATCTCACGCCGAATTGAGGCGCCAAGCGACACCACGGTCGGCCATGGAGATTCAGCATGACGAGCTACGCCCCCACCTTCGGCTTCGGTCGGACCCTTGCCGGAGGGTTCCTTGCCCTTGGCCTGGTGTTCTTTGCCGCCCTCAACGGGGCCCAGGCCGGTGACCGGAAGTCTGTCGAGGGAGCGACCGCGTTCCTGAAGGACTTCGGCGACAAAGCCGTCGCGATGCTATCGCAGGACGGGCTTTCCGATACTGACCGTAAAGCGGAGTTGCGCCGCCTGATCAAGGCCGGCTTCGAGCTGCCGGTCATCGGCAGGTTCGTGCTTGGCAAGCACTGGCGGAAAGCGACGGACGAAGAACGCACCGAATACTCGGCGCTTTTCGAGGATTTTCTGACCGCGACCTATGCCCGTCGGCTGTCGTCCTACTCCGGAGAGGTCCTGAAAGTCGGCTCGGCCCGCGAGGCCAGCGCCAAAGGGCTGATCCTGGTGGAGAGCAAGATCGAGCGCCAGGCGGGCGCGGACGTGAAGGTCGACTGGCGTTTGCGCCAAACGCAGGGAGCCTGGCGGATCGTCGACGTCGTGGTCGAGGGCGTCAGCATGGCGCAGGCGCAGCGCTCCGAGTTCGACGCGGTCATTCGCCAGGGCGGCGGCCAGATCCAAGCTCTTTTGAAGCGCCTGCGCAGCGCCACCAACACCTAGGAAACGAGCCGCCGGTCCGGCGCCAACCGGCGCTAAAGCCTAAGAAACTCATCTTTTGGACCAAAGTGGCGCCCGGGGCCGTTGATATCACCGGTGCGCCACTTCGGGTAAGAGGGGCAAAAGTCCGGGCCGTGTTGGCAGGATCGAGCGGTGGTGGCGCGTTGCGATCTTGGCTGCAGTGCCGGCGTGCGTGCTTCGAGACGCCCCTTTGGGGCTCCTCAGAGCTTGTGAAAAAATTGACGTGGGGCTGGAATGCAATCGTGCGTCCTTCGAGACGCCCGCCAAGGCGGGCTCCTCAGGATGAGGACATTTCTTAATGCCACCAA
>JAKSDN010000885.1 GCA_022360075.1 Kiloniellales bacterium
CCCGGTCCACGGCTTCCCGCGCCGTCGTCTCGACGCAGTTGTTGGTCGAGACGCCGACCATCACGAGCTGCTCGGCGCCGAGGGACCGCAGCAGGCTGTTCATCCCGGGGGAGGCGAAGGCGCCCTGGGTCGTCTTGTTCACCACGGGCTCGCCGGGCCGCGGCGCGATCGCCTCGACGATCTCGTGCTCGCGCGTGCCGGCGTGGTTGTTGGTGGCTTCGAAGAAACCGCGAAGGGCGAGCGGCGCATCGGCGTAGTCGGACAGCTCCGAGCCGAGGGTCAGGTAGATCACCCGCGCGCCGACCTGCCGGAAGCCATCGAGCAGCCGCGCGGTGTTCGGCAAGACAAGCTGCTCGATACGGTCGAAGCGGTAGGCTGCCTCGGCGAGTCGGCCCTGGGCCTCCAGGTGCCGGCCCGGGCCATGGTGTCGGCTGCCGCTCGCGTATTGAAGATCGACCACGACCAGGGCTGCCTTGCTCACCTCGAGACGAAAGTCGCGGGTCAGCTCATCGATGTATTGGGCGCTCATCTGTCCCTCCCATTCTAAGGTGTCGGCGCCTCACGGCAGAAGCGCGAGCGAGAGCCAGGGGACATAGGTGACCACGACCAGCGCGGCGAGCAGCAGGAACACGTAGGGCACCACGCCCCTGATGACCTGCTCGATCGCGGTGTCCGAGATGCCGCTGATGACGAACAGGTTGATCCCGATGGGCGGCGTGATCGAGGCGATCTCGATGTTGAGCGCCAGGAGCACCCCGAAGTGAATCGGATCGATGCCGAGCTTGACGATGCTGGGCAGCAGGAGCGGCGCCACCACCGTGAGGATCGTGACGCCGTCGAGGAAGCAGCCGAGCACCAGTAGCACCAGGTTGACGACCAGCAGGAACTCCCAGTGCGAGAGGTTGGCCACTTCCACGGCCGTCACGATCGCCGAGGGAATGCCCGCCAGAGTCGCCAGCATGCCGATGAACAGCGCCTCGGCGATGATGAAGAGAATGATCCCCGTCATCTTGGCGCTGTTCGCGAAGATGCGCGGCAGGTTCTTGAAGGTGATCGTGCGGTAGACCACGGCACCGATGAAGAGCCCGTAGAGGGCGGCGATCGCCGCCGCTTCCGTCGGCGTGAAGATGCCGCCGTAGATGCCGCCCAGGACGATGCCGGGCATCAGCAGCGCGGGCGCGGCGCCGCGCATCGTCTCGAAGACCTCCCGGAGCTGCAGGCGGCCGGCGTCGGCCCAGCCGTTCAGGCGCACCAGCACATAGGTCAGGATAGCGATCAGCGCCGTGATGAAGATCCCGGGCAGAAGCCCCGCCAGGAACAGCTTGCTGACCGACTGCTGCGCCATGGCGCCATAGATGATGAAGACGATGCTCGGCGGGATCATGATGCCGAGGGTGCCGCCGGCCGCCATCAGCCCGGCGGAAAAGGAGGGTGGGTAGCCGAGCCGGTTGAGCTGCGGGATGGTCACCCGGCCGAGCGCCGCGGCCGAGGCGGCGGAGGACCCCGTCATCGCGCCGAACAGGGCCGAGGCGATGGCCGCTCCGACCGCCGTGCCACCGGCGATCGGCCGCGTCAGGGCGCGGACGAAGTCGACCAGCGGCGTGGCCATCCGCCCCTCGACCATGACGTTGCCGGCCAGGATGAAGAAGGGGATCGCCAGCAGCACGAAGCTGTCCAAATTGGCGAATTGGGATTGCGCCATCTGGGTGAGCGAAGTGACGTCGAAGAGCACCACCGTCGCCAGCCCGACGAGACCGAGCGCGAAGGCGACCGGCACGCCGAGAGCGAGCAGCAGGAACAGCGAGCAGACGAGGAAGAGCGCCATGACTCAGGCTTCTCGGCCGAGGGTCGTGGCCGGGTCCGGCTGGCCGGTCGGCGGCGGCCGGCCCGGCGCCTGCTGCACCAGCTTTAGCGCGAGGCGCAGGCTCATGAGGGCGAAGCCCAAGGGCACGATCGACTGAAACACCCAGATCGGCACCGGCAGGTTGCTGTCCGTCGGGCTCAAGCCGAGGAAGCGGCTGTCCTCCACCAGAAGGTATCCGGCATAGACCAGGACCAGCGTGAACAGCAGGCAGAGGGCAGTGTCGAACTGCTCGACCCGGCGTGCCCAGCGGGGTGGCAGGAGATGCAGCAGGAACTCCACCCTGATGTGCGAGCCGTCCCGGGTCGCCGCGGCCGCACCCATGTAGGCGGTCCAGATCAGCAGGTAGCGGGACAGCTCTTCCGACCAGAGCAGCGAGAAGCCGAGGAAGCCTCGCCCGAGGATCTCCAGGCTGACGATCACCAGGCCAGCCAGGAGAATGAGGCCGCCAAGCCCGTACTCAAGCCAGCCGATGAGCTGCTTGGCGGCCTGCATCACGAAACCGTCCGGCGGCTTACATCTTGGTGCCGCTCGCGCCGCGCAGCGCGTCGACGATCGGCTTGCCGTGGGTCTCCTCGGCCTCGCCCCAGACCGGCGCGACCGCCTTCATCCAGGCCCCCTGCTCCGCCTCGCTCTGCTCGTGAAGCTGGACGCCGGCCGCCTTCAGCTTGTCCATGGCCTCGGCCGCGGCCTGACGGGCCCGCTCGCGGTGCCTCACGGTCACTTCCGTCACGGTATCCTGGATCAGCGTGCGGTGCGCCTCGCTCAGGCCGGCCCACCAGTCCGCGTTCACGGCCCAGGGATAGAAGGCGAAGTAGTACTTGGCATAGGTGACGTGCTTGACCGTCTCGTCCCACTTGTAGGAGATGAAGGCGTCGGCGGGCGTGTTGAGGCCGTCGATCACCCCCTGCTCCAGCGCCCCGTTGACCTCCGTGATGTTGATCGGCACCGCCCGGGCGCCGAGCGCCTCCAGGGTCTTGGCATTGGTCTTGCCGAGCGCGCGCAGCTTCAGGCCCTGGAAGTCCTCGGGCATGATGGTCGCGCGCTGGGTGTTGCCGGGCAGCAGGTAGTCATAGGGCAGCACGCCGATGACCTTCCCGCCCTTGGCCTCGACCTCGGCGAAGACCTTGCTCATGAAGGCCTGATACTCGGTCGCCTGGTAGAAGGCCTCGTGCGTCGGAAAGGCGTAGGGCAGGTCGAAGATCGCCAGTTGCGGCGAGATGGCGCTCCAGTAGACCGAG
>JAKSDN010000217.1 GCA_022360075.1 Kiloniellales bacterium
CTCGTCTTCTTCATCGCCGTTCAGCGCTATCTGGTCGCCGGTTGGGGTGCCGGCGCTGTGAAGGGCTAGGGGCAAGAGATGCGGCTCGAGGACAAGGTCTGCATCGTGACCGGCGGCGCTTCGGGAATCGGGCGCGCGACCTGCCTGCTTTTCGCCCGCGAGGGCGCCTTGTTGGTGGTGGCGGACAAGTCGTTGGCCGGCGCGGAGGCGGTCGCCGAGGAAGCCGGCCCGGCAGCGCTGGCCATAGAGACCGATGTCGCCGACAGCCAAAGCGTTCGGGCCTTGATCGCCCGGGCGGTCGAGCACTTCGGGCGCCTCGACGTGCTGGTCAACAACGCCGGATACGGCATCACCGGATCGGTCGTCGAGACGGACGAGGCGGCATGGGACCGGCTGATGGCCGTCAACCTCACAGGGGTGTTCTACGGCTGCAAGCATGCGATCCCGGTCATGCAGCGCCAGGGGGGCGGCGTCATCGTCAACACCGCCTCGACCACCGCGATCGTCGGCATTCGCGACCGGGCGGCCTACTGCGCCTCAAAGGGCGGTGTCGCCGCACTGACCAAGGCCATGGCGCTCGACCACGCAGCGGATGGGATCCGGGTGAACTGCATCGCGCCGGGGACCGTCGACTCACCCTACTACCAGGCGATGCTCGATAAGAGCGACGATCCCGGGGAGCTGCGCCGGTCGCTCGCCGAGCGGCAGGCGATGGGGAGATGCGGCGTACCCGAGGAGATCGCGACCGGCATGCTGTTCCTGGCCAGCGATGACTCTTCCTTTGCGACCGGCTCGATGCTCACGGTCGATGGCGGAATGACGGCGCAGTAGGGGCGCACAAGGGAGCTGGGAATGAAGAGGGGGACGGTCGTGGCAGAAGCAGACGTGGTGGTGGTCGGCGGCGGCGGCGCGGGCCTGTCCGCGGCTCTGGAAGCAGCGCGTGCCGGCCGGCAGGTTGTCCTTCTGGAGAAGATGCCGCAGCTCACGGGAACCACGGGGCGCTCGGTTGGGTCCATCACCGCGACCCGGACGTCGCTGCAAGCCAAGGCCGGCGTGCAGGACTCACCGGACGAGCATTTCGAGGACATGGCCCTGTTCGCCGATCTGGCGCAGCCCGAGGCGGCGCGTAGCGACAACTTGGAACTGCGTCGCGTCCTCGTCGACAATGTGCCCGATACGATCCGCGAGCTGATGGACCTCGGCGTGGTCTTCTTCGGTCCAATGCCGGAGCCGCCGCACCGCAAGCCGCGCATGCACAACGTACTGCCCCACTCTCGCTCTTATCTGTTTCACCTGTCGCGGGCCTGTCGCAAGGCCGGTGTCGACATCCGGCTGAACACGCGCGTGACGCGCCTCCTCACCGAGGGCCGGCGTGTGATCGGCGTGGAAGCCGGGCAGGCCGGCCGAACGCTCTGCTTCCGCGCCC
>JAKSDN010001063.1 GCA_022360075.1 Kiloniellales bacterium
CCCTCCCCGTCCAGACGGACCTTGAAGAAGTTGGTCGGGGGCTCGCCGATGAAGTCGGCGACGAAGACGTTGGCCGGCGCGTGATAGAGCTCGTTGCGGGTGCCGACCTGCTGCAGGCGCGCCTCGCTCATCACCGCCACGCGGTCGGCCAGGGCGAGCGCCTCGACCTGGTCGTGGGTCACGTAGACCATCGTGCGCTTGAGCTCCTGGTGAATGCGCTTCAGGTCGAAGAGCATCTGGAACTTCAGGTGCGCGTCGATGTGGCTCATGACCTCGTCGAGGATGAAGACCGCCGGCTCGCGGATCAGCGCGCGGCCGAGGCTCACCCGCTGCTGCTGCCCGCCGGAGAGTGAGCCGGGGCGCTGCTCGAGGATGTCCTCCAGGCGCAGGATCTCGGCCATGGCCTGCACCCTGCGCCGGCGGTCGGCCTCGGCGATACCCGCCACTTCCAGGGGGAAGCCGAGGTTCTCGGCCACCGTAAAATTCGGATAGAGCGCGTAGGTCTCGACGGCCATTGAGACGTTGCGGTCCTGCGGCTCCAGCTCGTTCACCCGCCGCTCGCCGAAGTGGATGTCGCCGGAGCTGATCGCCTCGAGGCCGACGATCATGCGCAGGGTCGAGGTCTTACCGCAGCCCGAGGGCCCGAGCAGGGCGACGAACTCGCCGTCCGCGATCGTCAGGTTCAGGTCCTGCACCGCGTGGACCGCCGCGCCGCGCGAGCGATAGATCTTGTTCACGTCTTGCAATCGCACTTGCGACATCGCTCAGGCCATCAGGTTGGCGCCGCTGCGGGCATCGAAGTAGAGGAAGCGCTCGGGCTGCAGCGCCAGGCGCACGGCCTCGCCGTGGCCATAGAGATCGTTCGGCGAGGTGAGCGCGGTCATGCGCACGCCCTCGCTCTCGGCGACCAGCACGCCGGTCGAGCCCAAAGCCTCGAAGATCTCGACCCGCGCGTCGACTAGCGAGGCGTGCGGCGGCGCCTCGCCATTCGCGACCACGCGCACGTGCTGCGGCCGGACGCCAAGCGTGAGGCCGGGTTCCGGACGCGTGGCGAGCGTCCGGCGATGCCGCTCGGCCACCGGCAGGGTAAGCTGGGCGTCTTCGGCGCGCACATGGAGGCTGCCGTCGCGCTCGGTCAGTGCCGCGGGGATGACATTGATCGAGGGCTGGCCCAGATGCTGCGCCACGAAGAGGCTGACCGGGCGCTCGAAGATCTCGCGCGCGCCGCCGATCTGCGCTAGCCCGCCGGCACCCATGACGCCGATGCGGTCGCCGAGCGACAGGGCCTCGGCATAGTCGTGGGTGACGTAGAGCGTTGCCACCCGGCGCAGCTCCTCCAGGTCGTGGAACTGCCGGCGCAGCTCGTGGCGGATCTTGGCGTCGAGGTGGCTGATCGGCTCGTCGAGCAGGAAGACCTCCGGCTCCGCCACCAGCGTGCGACCCAAGGCCGTGCGCTGCTTCTGACCGCCCGAGACCTCGCCCGGCCGGCGGTCGAGCAGCGGATCGATGCGCAGCAGCTTGGCCACCGCCTCGACCCGCTTGCGGATCGTGTCCTTGTCCAGGCGACGGGCGCGCAGCGGGCTGGCGATGTTCTCGAAGACCGTCAGGTGCGGATAGAGCGCGTAGCTCTCGAAGGTCATGGCGACTCTGCGCCGATAGGGCGGCAGGGCCGTGATGTCTTGTCCGCCGACCATCACCCGCCCTTCGTCCGGCCGCTCGAGGCCGGCGACCAGGCGCAGCAGCGTCGTCTTGCCGATGCCGCTCGGTCCTACGACGACGAAGAACTCGCCTTCCTCGACCGCCAGGTCGAGCCGGTCGATGACCGGGAAGTCCCAGCCCTTGCAGAGGCCCTGGATTTCGAGGCGCGCCACCCCCCTACCCCTTCACCACGCCGAGCGAAAGGCCGCGCACCATGTAGCGGCGCAGGATGATGAAGAGGAACACCGGCGGAAGCATGGCGATCAGGCTGAAGGCCATCTGCAGATTCCAGAGCGTCTGACTGCCGTGGGTGAAGGTCGGGATGACGATGGTGTAGGTGCGCACGTCGGTGCCGACGAAGAGATTGGCGAAGAGGTATTCGTTCCAGGCGAAGATCCAGCACAGCATGGCGACCGAGATCATGCCCGGCAGCACCAGCGGCAGGGTCACCTTGAAGAAGGCCCTGAGCGGCGTGTAGCCGTCGAGGTAGGCCGCCTCCTCCAGCTCGCGCGGCGCATCGCGGAAGAAGACCATCATCAGCCAAGTCGCCATCGGCGAGGCGGCGGCCTATGCCATCATAATTTTCGCCGTCTCGGCGGTGCTCATCATCCTCTTCCTGAAGTACCTGAAGAAGGTGTTGAAGGCCCAGGGCTTCGCGTGAGGGGGTTTCGCATGAGGGAACTTCGCGTGGGGACGGGCGGATGAGCAGGGCCAACTACCGCCTGGTGAAGTTCCTGTTCCTGGCCCTCATGGGGCTCTGGCTGCTGATCACGCTGTTTCCC
>JAKSDN010000519.1 GCA_022360075.1 Kiloniellales bacterium
CGGCTTCGAGGTCATCGATCTGGGTATCAACAACCCGGTGGAGAACTACCTCGAGGCCCTGGAGCAGCACCAGCCCGACATCCTCGGCATGTCGGCCCTGCTGACCACGACGATGCCCTACATGAAGGTCGTGATCGACACCATGGTCGAGAAGGGCATCCGCGACGACTATATCGTGCTGGTCGGCGGCGCGCCTCTGAACGAGGCCTTCGCCGAGGCGATCGGCGCCGATGCCTATTGCCGCGACGCCGCGGTCGCCGTCGAGACCGCCAAGTCGCTGATCGCGCGGAAGCACAACGTCCGCGGCGGCACCAACGCCGCCTAGGCGTCACCGGCAAGCAGCGGAACCATGACGATGGCAGCAGAGCAGCAGCCCGCGGGCTGCCGGCGAACGCTGCTGGTCGCCTGCGGCGCGCTGGCCCGCGAGATCGTCGAGCTGATCCGCGTCAATCGCTGGGAGCACATGTCGGTGACCTGCCTGCCGGCGATCTGGCACAACAGGCCCGAACGGATCCCCGAGGCGGTGCGCGCCAAGATCCGCGCGGCGCGGCCGGACTACGACCGCATCCTCGTGCTCTACGGCGACTGCGGCACGGGCGGGGAGCTGGACCGGGTGCTCGCCGAGGAAGGTGTCGAGCGGATCGAGGGGCCGCACTGCTATGCCTTTTACGCCGGCCTCGAGGCCTTCGACGCGCTGGCCGAGGAGGAGCTGGGCAGCTTCTACGTGACCGACTATCTGGTCCGCCACTTCGACCGGCTGATCATCGAGGGCCTCGGTCTCGACCGCCATCCCGAGCTGATGCCCGCCTACTTCGGCAACTACAAGCGCCTGGTCTATCTGGCCCAGAACCCGGACGACGCGCTGCGCGCCGGCGCCGAACGGGCCGCCGAGGCTCTCGGCCTCGAGTACCTCTATCGAGACACCGCCTACGGCGGGCTCGAGCAGTTCATGCGGCAGGCGAGCTGAGGAGACCGATCGAGGATGGCCCAACTCACCGTGGTCTACTGGCGCGACATCCCGGCCCAGGTGATCGTCAAGGCCGGCCGGCAGAGCGCGAAACGCCAGCTCTCCGAGCGCTTCGAGCAGGCGATCGACCGTGCCGCCATGCGCGCCAAGCTGCGCGACAGCGATGCCTATCTCGCCGAGTGGCGCCGTGCCGCGCCGGAGCCCTGCGGCGACGAGTTGGAAGCCGAGGCCGAGGCGGCCGCGGCACGCCTCGAACATGACTATCCGGACTCGCGCCTGCAGGACCTGGTCTCGGCCGGCGGGCAAGAGCCGAGCTGACGGAGGAATGCGATGACCGCCCTTGCCAGAGTCGCCTACGAAACGACGCCCGCGTTCGGAGCCGGAACCGCCATGGACAGCCAAGACGAAGCGGCCCTGCGCAAGGAGGAGATCATAGACTTCTTGCAAGGCTTCACGATCGAGACCACGCCCGGCTCGGCGCTCAAGATTCCCGACTATCGCGAACACCTGCGGCCCGGCACCACGGTCAGCGTGACCTTCCTGCCCGGCTCGGACTTCGCCGATACGATCGCGACGGCCCGGCGCTTGAAGGACGAGGGCTTCGCCCCGGCGCCCCACATCGCCGCCCGCTCGATCCCGAGCCGCCATGCCTTCGAGGACTATCTGAGGGCCCTGCAAGGCGAGGTCGGGGTCGCCGAAGTCGTCGTTCTGGGCGGCGGCGTGAGTCAGCCGCTCGGGCCCTTCGACAGCTCCATGCAGCTCCTCGAGACCGGCTTGTTCGACGCCCACGGGATCCGCCGCATCGGCGTCGCCGGCCATCCCGAGGGCAGCCCGGACATTTCGGAGACCGCGCTCGAGGAGGCCCTCGCCTGGAAGAACGCCTTCGCCGAGCGCAGCGACGCCGAGCTCTACATCGCCACGCAGTTCTGCTTCGAGGCGGCGCCGATCATCGCCTGGGACCAGGCCCTGCGCGCGAGCGGCAACCGCCTGCCGATCCATATCGGCGTGCCGGGTCTCGCCACGCTGAAGACCCTGATCAACCACGCCCGGGCCTGCGGGGTCGGCCCCTCGATGCGCTTTTTGACCCGGCAGGCGCGCAAGATCACCCAGCTCATGAAGGTGAGCGCGCCCGACCGCCTGGTCATGGATCTGGCCCGCTACCGCGCCAGCGATCCGGACTGCGGTATCCGCAAGGCGCACTTCTATCCGCTGGGCGGCCTGAGGCGCTCGGCGCAGTGGGCCTACGCTGCGGCCGACGGCGCCTTCACGCTCAAGCGCGACGGCAAGGGCTTCACGCTCGACCAACCGGTCGAATAGCGCAGGGACGTTGCGCTTTTGAACAAGTGAAGGTCGCTGGCGCGGCAGCCCCGCAGGGCGCTCCGGGTATCTAAATGGAGCAGTGACCGACGTTGACAGGCCGGCCTTCAGGCTGGCCTCGTTCTTGAGTCCCAGGAGCGACCGAGGCGATGACCCACACCCTGATCACTTCGCACAAGAAGGAAGTCGTGATCGGCTTCGATCGCCCCTTCTGTGTCATCGGCGAGCGGATCAACCCAACGGGCCGCAAGAAGCTGGCGGCCGAGATGGCGGCCGGCGACTTCTCCACGGTCGAGGCCGACGCCGTCGCCCAGGTCGAGGCCGGCGCACACATGCTCGACGTCAACGCCGGCATCCCGCTGGCCGACGAGCCGCAAATTCTCGCGGACTCGATCAAGCTGGTGCAATCGCTGGTCGACGTGCCGCTGTCGATCGACTCCTCGATCGTCGAGGCGCTCGAGAAGGGCCTCGAGGTCTATCAGGGCAAGCCCCTGGTCAACTCGGTCACCGGCGAGGAGGAGCGTCTCGAGTCCGTGCTGCCGCTGATCAAGAAGTACGACGCCGCGGTGGTCGCGATCTCGAACGACGAGACCGGGATCTCCGAGGACC
>JAKSDN010000517.1 GCA_022360075.1 Kiloniellales bacterium
CGCTATGTCCGGCTGTCCGCGTTCGATGCCGAGTTCGCAAACAGTGTCCTGACGGAGATGCGTGAAGAAGCGGCGGCCATCGTAACCGACGCCGCCCAGGGCGCGCCCTTGATCGAGCAGCGCAGCGCCTACATGCGCTACGTCGGCCAGGGCCACGAGATCAACGTCGCCCTGCCGTCACGCCCGTTGGCTGCCGGCGACCGCGAGACGCTGCAAGCCGGCTTCGACGAGACCTACACGGCGCTCTACGGCCGCACGATCCCCGGCCTCGACGTCGAGATCCTGAGCTGGACCGTGACGCTGAGCACCGAGGTCGCCCAGCCCGACCCGGTGCCGGAGCCGGCGCCGAACGGCACACGCCCGAGCGCGGCGGGCGAGCGCGCTCTCTTCGATCCGGAGCAGACCGAGCATACGCCCGCGCCGCTTTACGCCCGCTCGGATTTGGCGGTCGAAGCCGCCATCGAGGGACCGGCGCTGATCGTCGAGGACCAGACGACGACGGTCGTGCCACGCCGCTTTCGCGCCACGGTCAATGCGTTGGGGTATATTGTGATGACGCGGTCGTAAGCGCTGAGACCTGCAATGACGTGAAGCAACACTTCGAATGACTGTTCATGAGCCAACTCTTTATCAGTGTCACCCTCGGGCTTGACCCGAGGGTCCATCGTGGTCCCGGTCTCGGACCTCAATGGATTGCCGGGTCAAGCCCGGCAATGACACTGAAGGGATGTGCCGCGACGAACAGCAAGGGATAGCAGGCAACTCCATGACCCGAAACTCAGGCCTCGAGCAGATCCAGCTCCAGATCATGTGGAACCGCCTGCTGTCCCTGGTCGAGGAGCAGGCCCAGACGCTGATGCGCACGGCCTTCAGCACCTCGGTGCGCGAGGCGGGCGATCTCTCGGCCGGGGTCTTCGACCTGGAAGGCCGCATGCTGGCCCAGGCGGTCACCGGCACGCCGGGGCACGTCAACGCCATGGCGGCCTCGGTCGGCTTCTTCCTGGAGCGCTATCCGCTCGAGACCATGGAAGAGGGCGACGTCTACATCACCAACGATCCCTGGCTCGGCACCGGTCATCTGCACGACTTCACCGTGGTGACGCCGACCTTTCGTGACGGCAAACCGGTCGCGCTTTTCGCCTCGACCAGCCACGTCGTGGATGTGGGGGGCCGTGGCTTCGGGCCGGACGGCCGCCAGGTCTACGAGGAAGGCGTCTACGTGCCGATCCTGCCGCTCGCCAAGCGCGGCACGATGAACGCCACGCTGCTCGAGATGGTCCGCGCCAACGTGCGCGAGCCGGTGCAGGTCGAAGGCGATCTCTATTCGCTCGCCGCTTGCAACGAGACCGGCAGCCGGCGGCTGCTGGAGATGATGGGCGAGTTCGACCTGGATGGCCTGGACGGCCTGGCCGAGCACGTCATCGAGACCTCGCGCCAGGCCATGCTGGAGGAGATCCGCGCCCTGCCGTTCGGCACCTACGAGAACGCCATGCGTATCGACGGCTACGAGCAGCCGGTCGATCTCGTGGCCAAGATGACCATCGGCGCGGACGGCATCGACGTCGACTTCGCCGGCAGCTCGCCGATCTCGTCCTACGGCATCAACGTGCCGATCACCTACACCCAGGCCTACTCCTCCTTCGGCGTGCGCTGCGTGGTCGGCGGCAGCGTGCCGAACAACGCCGGCTCGCTCGCGCCGATCCGGGTAACCGCGCCCGAGGGCACGATCCTCAATGCGCCGCACCCTTGCGCCGTCGCCACGCGCCACGTGGTCGGCCAGATGCTCCCGGATGTCATGCTGGGCTGCCTCTATCAGGCCAAGCCAGAGGCGGTGCCGGCCGAGGGCACCTCCTGCCTGTGGATCCAGACGCTGCTCGGCGGACACGGTGTCACCGGCGAGGCCGCGGCCGACGGCGCCACCGAATTCACGATCTCGATGTTCCACGCCGGCGGCACGGGCGCGCGGCCGGAGAAGGATGGTCTATCGGCCACGGCCTTCCCCTCGGGCGTGCGCAACACGCCGGTCGAGATCA
>JAKSDN010000461.1 GCA_022360075.1 Kiloniellales bacterium
GACGGCGTGCTCTATCACGCCCGGGACATGGCGGTGGTCCGCGCGCGGCTGGGAGGCCTTCCGATCGTGCTCGCCTCGGCGACGCCGTCGTTGGAGACCATGCAGAACGTCGCCGCGGGCCGCTATCGGCAGCTGCACCTGCCCGAGCGTCACGGCAGCGCCGGGCTGCCGGCGATCGAGCTGGTGGATATGCGCGACAGCCGGCCGCCGGCGATCCCGGGCCTGGGGCAGAGCTGGCTCTCGGCCCCGCTGCGCGCGGCGCTGGGGGCCTGCTTCGAGGCCGGCGAGCAGGCCCTCCTGTTCCTCAATCGCCGCGGCTACGCGCCGCTCACGCTCTGCCGTGCCTGCGGCCATCGCCTGGCCTGTCCCCACTGCACCGCCTGGCTGGTCGAGCATCGTCTGGCCGGCCATCTGCAATGCCATCACTGCGGCTACACGGCCGGCCTGCCGCGCCGCTGTCCGGACTGCGGCGCCGAGGACTCCCTGGCCGCCTGCGGGCCCGGCGTCGAGCGCCTGGCCGACGAGGTCGCTGCGCTCTTCCCGGATGCCCGGCGCGCCTTGATCTCGAGCGATTCGATCACCGGCCCGGCGGCGGCCGCGGCGATCGTCGAGGCCATGCAGGCCGGCGAGATCGACCTCTTGATCGGCACCCAGATCGTGGCCAAGGGGCACCACTTCCCGCATCTGACCTGCGTCGGCGTGGTCGACGGCGACCTCGGCCTCAGCGGCGGCGACCTCCGCGCCGCCGAGCGGACCTATCAGCTCCTGCAGCAGGTCGCGGGCCGCGCCGGTCGCGCGGCGCGGCCGGGCCGGGTGCTGGTCCAGACCCACGAGCCCGGACATCCGGTCATGGCCGCGCTCGCCTCGGGCGACCGCGACCAATTTCTGAAAGCCGAGACCGAGGCGCGGCGGCTGGCCGAGATGCCGCCCTTCACCCGGCTCGCCGCCCTTATTCTGTCGAGCCCCGATCCCGCCTTGCTCGAAGAGACCGCGAGAGAGATCGCGCGGCGCGCGCCGCGGGGCGAGGGCGTCGAGGTGCTCGGTCCGGCGCCGGCGCCGCTGGCCATCCTGCGCGGTCAGCATCGCCGGCGCTTCCTGCTCAAGGCGCGCCGCGACATCGCGCCGCAGAGCGTGATCCGCACTTGGCTCGCGCCGGTCCGCCTGCCGGGCCGCGTCCGGCTGCAGATCGACATCGATCCCTATAGCTTCCTGTGATGGCCTGCGAAGGGGACAGGAAGAGGCTTGGAGCGCTGGACAAACAGCCTGCGTGCTTCGAGACGCGCTCTGTCGAGCGCTCCTCAGAGTTTGTGAAAAAATTGACGTGTGGCTGGAATGCAATCGTGCGTGCTTGTCGCGGTAGGGACGCGAGTCACCTCGCGCCCCCCGCACAGAACCCGGCGTGCCCAATTCGGGCACCGGGCTCCCACCTTGGGTGTGTGACGGCAAAGCGTTCTTCTGGCCAGAGATGTTGGATACGAGGTTTAGGCAGCCATTGTTTGGCAAGACGGATCATAGTTTTCCGGGAGGTGCGATCCTTCTGGCTCCGTCGGCGCAGGCAGCGCCACCAGAGCCAGCGGATCTGCCGCCGGAAGGCGGACAGAGCCCGGATGTTGTTCGGCACGGCATGATAGCCGAAGTAGCCGACTACGACCTGGCGCAGCCAGGCGCCTTGTTCAGCAATGGGCAGGTGCATGCCTCGCCTCAGGGTCTGCTTGATCTCCTTCAGCTTGGCTTGCATGCGTTTGCGCTGAGTTCGCCGACGCACCGCAAAACCGCCGCGACGGGTCCGACCACAGATGTGGGTGAACCCGAGGAAGTCGAAGGTTTCCGGCTTGCCAAGGCCGCGCCGGCGCCGGTTCGCCGCCGCGTGGCGGCCGAACTCGATCAGGCGGGTCTTGTCGCTGTTGAGCTGCAACGCGAAGTCTGCCAAGCGCATCCTCAGGTCCTCCAAGAACCGCCGGGCCTCGGCCTCGTGCTCGAAACCGACCACGATGTCATCGGCGTAGCGCACGATGATCATCGCGCCCTGGGCCTGGCGCCTGCGCCACTGTTGTGCCCAGAGGTCGACCAGGTAGTGCAGGTAGATGTTCGCCAGCAAAGGCGAAATCACCGCCCCTTGAGGCGTGCCCTGCTCACTGACCGTGATGACACCGTCTTCCTCGACACCTGCTTTCAGCCACTTGCGGATCAGGCCGATCACCCGGCGGTCACCGACCCGGTGTTCGACGAACTTGATCAGCCACGCCTGGCTGAGCGTGTCGAAGAACCCGGCGATGTCGGCGTCCAGGATCCAGTTCACCGCCTGCTGCTTGATACCCACCGTCAGCGCATCGAGCGCGTCGTGCGGCCCGCGACCGGGGCGAAAGCCGTAGCTCAGCCCCAGGAAGTCTTCCTCGTAGATCGCGTTCAGCACCTCGACCAGGGCACGCTGGACGATCTTGTCTTCCAGCGCCGGGATCCCCAGCGGGCGCTGCCGGCCATCCGCTTTGGCGATGTACTCCCGCCGCGTCGGTTGGGCTCGATAGGCCCCACGGTGGATGCGACCGAGCAGATCCTCAAGGCGGGCCTCGAGATCCTGCCCATAGTCACGCCACGTCAAGCCGTCCACCCCTGGCGCCGCCCCGGGCTTCAACCAGCCGTAGGCCGCGCGCAGAAGCGGCAGATCGATATGGTGCAGCAGCGCCGTGAACCGCTCCTTCCGGTTCCTCTTGGCCGCTTGCCGTACGCGCTCCAACCCGGGGGACATGCTTACCCGGCTCGGGGTCCGGCGCATGCCGATTTGGACCGCGTTTCCCTTGGCCTCCCCCCTTCCCTCCAGCGGCTCCGAGGCGGTGCGTTCCGACCCGTTCGCCGACTTCTCAGGTACTATGAAAGAGCCCGACTTCTCATGCCCGTGCATCATTGGCTACGGCTCCTCACCTTCCCAATGCGGGCCGGCCGTCCTGGCCGGTCAGACATGAGACCTCCCGGTTCCCGTACAAGGAGCTTACGATCATGCTGGGGTCTCAGACCGCGCGGGGTCAGGAAAGCACTCGCGATCTCGCGCTCCCCCATGTGGCCTTCCGCAGTCTCGACAACGTCAGCACCCCGGATGGGTCTTTCGCGGCTCAATACCCAGCCTAATCGCACCCCTACCAACGCTTCACTGAACCCCTCACGGGGAACCGCGCATAGCTCGGGGCCAATGTGGCTCGCTAGGCCTTCACTGCAGTGGACTTTCACCACCTACTCCTTGCCGGTCTCCCGGCGCAACCGAGACGCGCTCTGCCGAGCGCTCCTCAGCATGAGGAGCAATCTTAATGCCAGCAAAGGCCTTCCTCATGCCGAGGAGCCCCAAAGGAGCGTCTCGAAGCACGCAC
>JAKSDN010000937.1 GCA_022360075.1 Kiloniellales bacterium
GGAGCGGTCGCTGTCTGGCCGGTCCCCGCGATATCGCGTCGAGCAGCGGCGCTGCCCGAAAGGGCCAGTCGGTATGCGGCGATCTGATCGGGCGCTTGGCAGTGCATCGGCTGCGGCTCGCAAGGGGTGGACCGTGTGGCGCCTCTTCCGGAGTCCGGTGCGATGTCTGGGCCTTGCCAAAGGCGCGCTTGTGTTTTCGGGCCCGATCGTCTTCAACGGGACGGACGGACGGACGCGTCATCGCGGGAGGTAGCCATGGCCGTGGAGAAGAGATCGACCGACATCTACGTGGCGCTGCCAGAAGGCATCACGGGCAAGCAGGTCGCGTCGGTGGTCGAGCGGGCCGCGGCCGCCGTCGGCCTCTATATCTCCCATATCGGCGGTTACTCGCGGACGAAGTATCCCAACGCCGTTCATTGGCATTTCAAGCGCGACAGGAAGGAGCGGGGCCTGATCGATGCGACCTATTGGGACGTCAAGTCGCTGCTCTGGCTGATGGTGAGGCACCGCGAGCCGAGATGGGTGCACGAGACGGCGCCTTTGCTGCGGCGGGCCCTGGAGCGGGAGCTCGCGGCCGTCTCCCGTTGACCGCTCGGCGCCCGCTGGACGGTGGTGGGCTCATGCCGGCGCGGCGCCGCGCTGCAGCGCCCGCCGCAGCGCCGCCCGGGCGAGCAGCCGGGTGGAATCGAGCGTCGGCAGCGCGGCGTCGGCGTCGTCCAGGATCAAGGGGAGCTCGGTACAGGCGAGAATCACGCCGTCGCAGCCCGCTTCCTTCATTCGCCCGATGACCTGCTGGATGGTGGCGAGCGCCTCGGGCTTGAAGACGCCGGCGACCAGCTCGTCCATGACGATGCGGTCGATCTCGTCGCGCTCATCGACGGTCGGGCGCGCGTAAGCCAAGCCGCGGGCGGTCAGCTTCTCGGGATAGACCTCGCTGTCGACGAGCCAGCGCGTGCCCAAGACGGCAAGGCGGTTGAAGCCGCGCTCGACGGCCGCCGAGGCCACGACCTCGGCGATATGCAGCCAGGGCAAGGGCGAGCGCGGCGCGACGTGGTCGAAGGCCCGATGGATCGTGTTGTCGGGGCAGATCAGGAAGTCGGCGCCGATCCGCGAGAGCTTGTCGGCCGAGGCCAGCATCAAGTCGCCGACGCCCGCCAGGTCGCCGCGCTCCAGGCAGGCGACGTAGTCGGCGAGGGACGGCGTGTGCATCGAGACCTCGGGATGGGCATGCGGGCCGAGCCACTGCGCGGCCTCCGCGCAGATCGTGCGGTAGCAGAGCGACGCCCCCTCCGCCGAGCAGGCCACGATGCCGATGTGTTGCACCATCCGGTTTTTCACCCCTTGTCGTAGCGTTCCAGCTTATTGCGGTTCTCCCAGTGTTCAAGGTGACCGGCTCCGCCTTCACCGCGGCACATGGAGGCTTGGCATTGGCGGGCCTCGCAGGGCGCCGCTTCCTCGCCAA
>JAKSDN010000981.1 GCA_022360075.1 Kiloniellales bacterium
CCGTCGTCGAACAACGC
This sequence comes from Kiloniellales bacterium, assembly GCA_022360075.1. The sequence goes on from JAKSDN010000981.1 coordinate 18, forward strand.
AGCATATCGAGAGCCTCGGAGCATCTCAACGTTTCCCAGCCGGCGGTTTCCGCCGCCATACGGTCGCTGGAGGATGAACTGGGTGTCGATCTGTTCGAGCGCGCCAACAGCAGCAAGGGCGTCCGGCCGAATGGTCAGGCCATGAAGCTCTACCACCGCGCGCGGGATATCCTCAGGCGATGCGATGAGGCCAAGACCAGCGTGATGCGGCCAGACAAAAGGCCGCCAAAGGTGTCGCTCGGCGTTCTCCATACGCTGGCGCCCACGGACATCGCCAAGGCCCATTCAAGGCTCGTGAAGACCGCGCGACAGTGGCGCTGGGCGGTGCGCGAAGGCTCTGCCAACTGGCTGTCCGACGCGTTGGACAAGCAGCAGATCGACCTGGCCTGGGGCTTGGTGGATGAAGCAGAACCCCATGCGCGGGTTCTGTGGCGCGAGCCCTTCGTCGCCATTGTCGCAAAGGACCATCCGATCGCTAAAAGCGGACGAACATCGATCCGCATCGGCGACCTCAACAATGACCGCATCATCCTGCGCGGGCGCTGCGAACTGCCGCGCAATGCCCTTCAGGATGCAGGGCTCACCATCAAGCCCGCGGCGCGCGCGGACCGGGACGAGCTCGCCCTGGCGCTGGCGGCGCGGGGTCTTGGCTTTATGATCGCACCGCGAAGCCTGGCAACCGCCGGCGTTGCGGTGCTGCCTGTCGACGATCTGAACCTCGTCCGGTCCATCGGTCTTCGCTGGCACAAGGAGACGCCGCCCGAACTGGTCGAAGCCGCTGCTGCCGCGCTGGCCGCCTGATCGGCCGCTCAGCGGCTGCATTGCTATGGACTGCGTGCCAACAGAACGCGCAGACCCGCAAACCCGAAACCAATGGCGAACAGCCCCTCCAGCCATCGCCTGGACTTCGCGTATCTTGCGATCATCGCCGGCGTGGAAAACAGGAGCGCATAGCCGTGGAACACGGTGAAGCTAAGAAGACCCACCGAAGCGACGATGACGAAAAGCTGCGTTGAAGACGCCGTGGCCGGCACGCCGATAGCGTAGAGCGAGCCGAAGAAGAAAATCGCCTTGGGGTTTGCGAGATGCAGCGCAAGTCCCTTCAGGAACAAGGCCCGGTAACCGCCTTTGAACGATGAGGCCGGCAAATCAGCCGCCGATAGAGCCGAGCGCGCGGACTTGATGGCGAGAAAGATCAGGTATGAAGCGCCGACATATCGGAGGATCTCGGCGATCCAGGCATTGGCCAGCATGAGGGCACCGAGGCCCAGGGCGGCCGATGTCGACCAGATGAGCGAGCCCGTTGTCACGCCGGCTGCCACGGCGAGCCCGCACCATCGACCCGACGACATCGATGTTCCCGCGATCGCAAGCGTCGCGGGGCCTGGACTCGCGCTCGCCACCAGTGCGGCAAGGAGAATGGTGAGGAGACTGGTGTCGATCATCGGGATTGCGCCATCGTTCTTCTTGCATTGTACCGACGCCGGCATCCGTTATGACGGGCCAGCGAAGGTGCCGAACTGCTTGGAGTCCTAGCGCGCACACACGGAGAATTGAAGATCGCGCGATAGCTTGCCTTGAACACCCGTGCAGGTCCGCCAAGCGTCAGGCAAGCCGCCGCGAAATCAGCGCGCCTTTCCACGACTTCCCCGCTCCGCATGGCGACGGCCATCGACGTCCTTTGGACGTCACTTGAAGGCGGGGGCTTAGCAATAAGATCTGTTTTCGCCCGACCAGCAGCGTGACGCCTCAACGAACAAGCACCGGCGTCATCCTCGCCCCGATATGCCTGTTCCTGGTGGCGATGATGCCGATCATCTCCAACAGCCGTCCATCCGGTTCTTCGGCGCTCACCTTCGCGGTGATGTTTTCCGTCTGGCAGCTCGTCTTTGCGATTCCGCTTTTTGCCTGGGAAGCGAAGAAAACGAAGACGGGCCTGTTTTCGGCTCGGTTTGAGTTGCGGCAACGCAACCGAACCATCCTGATCGGTTCAGCATCACCAACCTCCCGCATTAGGGTCCAGCTCAGCCATATGCGGGCCTAGCGACGCGGCATTGACGCGCACCAGCAACTCACCGGATTTTCGCACCGGAAGCGCCAGAGTCGACAGACGCAGATTGTCCAAACCAAATGTCTCAAGACCCCAGGTTCTCATGTGCTCGGCATTTCGATCAGCTTTCCGTCCTTTCAGGGGCCGCGATGGTGATCTCGGCCTCATGGCGAACCTGGAAGTTGACGGAGTTGGCAATGAAGCAAAGCTTGTGGGCGGCGGCGTGCAGGACCCGGGCCTTGTCCGGTGGGCTGTCCGAAGAAATCACCACGCGCGGGCGCAAACACACATCGACAAAGCGGCCGCTCATATCCTCGGCTTCGACCATGGTGCCTTCGGCATCATCGCGATAGCTCAACACGACAACGCCATTGTCCGAGCAGAGGTGCAGATACCAGAGCTTGTGACAGGGCGTGACCGGCTCGGGGCTGGTGGCGTAGCGGACGCTGGGGCGTTTGAAGAGGCTCATGGTTTCTCCGAAAGGCTGACCGACGTTCCGCTGCCGCCATGGTCGCCGGAACGGACGACATGGGCGGCCGTGGCGACGCCGTGGTGCATGGCTTGCTGCCGTTTGAGACGCTGCGCCCACGCCGGCGGGCCGTCATTGGCGGGCACGGGCAGATCGGGCGTGTTCGAGAATTTGCCGCCGGTGGCGGTGAAAGCGGTGCGTGATCCGCTCTGGTAGCTGTCTTTCATAGAGTCTGCTGTTCGGCGAAGTGGGGAGCGAAGATCGGTTCGTGACGTACAATCCGGCTCCGTGAGGTGCGCTGATAGACGCGAGCGACGAACCTGCCGAATACTGGAACCGCTATGGCGTGGATTTCACCGACACCAACAACCTGAGCCTTGCCGTCTTCGTGCGCTATGGCGCCTTCACCATCCTGTTGGCCGGCAATCTGGAGGCCGCAGGGCGGCGGGCGCTGCCGCGGATGCCGGAATTCGTCGCTGACCTCGCCTCCGTCAGCGTGTTCGTGGCCTCGCACCACGGGCGGGACAATGACTGCTGCGAGGAGGTTTCCCGCTATAAATCCGGGGCTTGTGCAAGAGGGCTTGATAAAGAGACCAATTGGCAGGACTGAACAGCTAGCCAGCGCCTTGCCCTGCCTTAGTCAAAGTTCTTCTGCTAATTCCCAGACAAAGTTCCTCCAACGGGTCTCCAACAGGCTACTCTTCGCCGTAGCCGATGATAGCCTTGGTCTCCAGATACTCCTCCAGGCCGAAGGCACCCCATTCGCGCCCATTGCCAGATTGCTTGTAGCCTCCAAACGGCGCGCCGCGATCCACTGGCGGATAGTTCAGATGAACGTTTCCGGCGCGCAGGAAGCGTCCGATCTTTCGCGCGCGATCGTGTGATCCGCTCTGAACATAGGCGGACAGACCGTATGGCGTATCGTTGGCGATCTCGATCACGTCTTCTTCGGTGTCATAGGGAATGATCGACAGGACAGGGCCGAAGATTTCCTCGCGCGCGATGCGCATGTCGTTCCTGACGTCAGAGAATATCGTTGGCTTGACGAAGAAGCCTTCGTTGAGGCCTTCGGGCCTGCCGGTCCCGCCGTAGATCAGCGTCGCGCCTTCGTCGACGCCGCTCTGGATCAGATCCTGCACCTTCTCGAACTGCGTCGCGTTGACCATCGGGCCCATGTTCACGTCTTCGCGGGACGGGTCGCCGAGGACATAGGTTCCGGCCGCCTTCCGCGCGATCTCGGTCACTTCCGGCTGCCGCGACCGGGGAACCAGCATCCGGGTTGCGGCACTGCAGGATTGCCCCGCGTTGCCGAAACAGCGAGCGACACCCGGGGGAACTGCCTTTTCGAAATCCACATCATCAAGAAGGATGTTGGGCGCCTTTCCCCCAAGCTCCTGCGCGACGCGTTTCACCGTGTCGGCGGCCGCTTTCGCAACGGCGATCCCGCCCCGCGTGGATCCCGTGAACGAGACCATGTCGATCCCAGGGTGCGCGGCGATGGCCGCGCCGACGGTCGGCCCGTAGCCGTTGACCAGGTTGAAGACACCCGGCGGCAGGTCTGCGTCGTCGACGATCTCGGCGAAGACCAATCCGCTCAGCGGCGCCTCCTCGCTTGGCTTGAGAACCATCGTGCAGCCCGCCGCGATGGCCGGGGCAACCTTGCAGATGATCTGGTTCACCGGGAAGTTCCACGGCGTGATCATACCGCAGACGCCGATGGGTTCGCGCGTGATGAGCGTGTTGCCCTGCATACTGTCGAACTCGTAGTCGGGCAGAGTCCGCAGCATTTCCTTCAGATGGTTTACCCCGCTTGCGGCCTGGATGTTGTTCGCCGCGGTGATCGGGGAGCCCATTTCTTCCGACAGCGCCTTTGCGATGTCGGCCTTCCGTTTCTCGAAGCTGGCGAGAAGCCGTTCGAGGCACCCAATGCGGTCTTTTACCGATGACTGCGAAAAGCTCTGGAACGCCTTGCGGGCGGCGAGGACCGCGCGGTCGACATCGCCCCGCGTGCCTTCGATCACCTGTCCGATGGTCTGTTCCGTCGCGGGGTTCTGGACGTCGATCGTATCGCGGCCCTCGGGGTCAACCCATGCGCCATCGATGTAGAACTGTTTGCTGTGCATCAGGAAATCCCGGTTGCGTCTGTTGTCATGTGGCTTCAGAGAATACCTCGGCGTAGAGGCGCCGCCAGTTGCCGAAGCAGATCGCCTCGACCTCGTCGTCGCTGAAGCCGACCTCGCGCAGACCCTCGGGGATGCGGGCAATGTCCCGGACCTTGCTAAACCAATCGAGCGGCGGTGTTGTCCCCGGGTTCTTGGCCGATCCGGCTCCATAGTCGATTTCGCGGGTCCAGCGGCCCATGCGCATCCAGTGCATGTCGGCCAGCGTATGGCCGTGACTGCGGTCGGTGCCGATCCCGACGTGGTCCAGCCCCACGAGATCCACCGTGCGCGCGACGATCTCTGCCCATTTCGCCGGGCTTTCGGCGTGTTCCAGGTTGCAGATGTTGCGATAGCTGGCGCAGCCGATGACCCCGCCGTTCTCTTTCAGCATTTCCAGCGTCTTGTCGGTCTTGTTCCGGCGGTGCGGGATGACCGAGTACGGGTTGGCATGGGTGATCGCCACCGGCTTTTCGGAATGCGCGATGACATCCTGGCCGGTCCTCTCGCCGACATGGGACAGGTCGATCAGGATGCCGCAGGCGTTCATCTCCCGCACCACGACCTTGCCGGCACGCGACAGGCCGGAGTCCTCGGGTTCGTAGCAGCTTCCGCCGTATTCGTTCTGGTTGTTATAGGTCAGCTGTACGACCCGGACGCCGAGATCGGCGAAGAGTTCGACGAATCGGATCCGGTTGTCGAATAGGTTCGTGTTCTGAAAGCCCAGCACGATCCCCGTCTTGTCCTGTTCCCGGGCACGGTCGATATCCTCGGCCTGAAAGACGGGAAGAACCAGGTCTTCATTGTCCCGCAGCAGATCTCGCCATGCAGCGATGGCATCCATGGACTCGATGCAGCCCTGCCAGAAGCCGCCAGTGATCGTCACGCACGACACGCCCCCCACCCGCAGTTCCTCGAACACGCCGCGATTGAAGTGCCCGCATTGAAGGCCGTCTATCAGCATTCCATCTTCCAGTTCCGTGTCTTCATTTTTTGCCCGCCCAGTGAGATCGTCGAACCCCTGACCTTCAGTTCCCGCGGGATCTCGTGTTCCAGGGCGACGGTCTGCCCATCGCCCGCCCCGACCACTATTTCGGCCGCACATAGCGCGAGGCCCTTGTAGTCGGTCGAAACCGTGGTGAGCTGCGGCCGGACGAAGGACGCCCATTCAATGTCCCCGAAGCCGATGACCGATATGTCGTCAGGGACATTCACACCGGCATCAGAACAGGCGGCCATGACGCCAAGGGCCATTTCGTCGCTGCCGCACATCACGCCGTCAAAATCCGCGTGCCGCGCCGCGATCTTCTGCCCCGAGGCGTAGCCGGCCGGATAGCGGTAGGCACAGTCAAAGACGCTACCGTCATCGACGTCGATGCCCCAATCCTCGACGGCGCGCCGATAGCCATGGAACCGCCATGACCCGATGGCTGAGCCCTGGATACGTCCGACGTAGGCGATCTTCCGGCACCCACGTTCGAGAAGCGACTTCGTGGCGGAATAGGCGGCGTCCTCGTCGTCGTGCCAGACCGAGGGGATACCGTGCCCGGTCACGTCCTGCCCTATGACGACGATCGGGCACGTGGCAAAATCTAGGTCATTCCGGAACCGCTTGATCGCTTCGATGTCGATCGGGTCGGGTGTCGCGATGACAACTCCGCTCAGGCGGAGAGCACGGGCACGGCGGAGAAGTGCTTCGAACCGGTCGCCGCGGTGACCGAGGTTGAAGAGCAGAAGGTCCAGCGCATTCGCCTCGAGTTCGTTCTGGATATGCTGCGACAGCTGGAGATAGACATATTGCTCGATATCGCCGACCGCGAAGGCGACGGTGCTGTTCTTGCCGCTTCTGAGTCCCTGTGCAAAGCGGTTCGGCTCGTATCCGAGTTCGCTGACCACGCGCAGCACCTTCTTGCGCGTTTCGGGCGCGACAATCGCTTTCTCGCTCAGGACGCGGGAAACCGTCGAGGGTGACACGCCGGCCCGCTTGGCAACATCCAGAACAGTAGCCAAACCAGTTTCGCTCCCGGGGTTTATACTTCGTCGCGCAGCGGATCCACGGGATGCCGCGCCATCGGATAGACCTGCAGATCCATGTAGGGCCAAACCGGCAGGCTGGTCAGGACGTCATGAAGTTCCGTTGTGTCCTTCGCGCGCCACAGGCCCCAGTTTTCCTTCCGGCCCGGAACGCGCCACATCCGCACCAGATGCCCTTTCTCGACGAGGGTCGCGGCCTGCTTCCGTTCGCGGTCCCTGAGATCGAGCCTCTCTTCCTGCGTTACCGACTCGGGCCACACGAACTTGATGTTCACCAGATATTCCGCCATTGATTTGTCCCTAGCTCACCCTTCTTGTTCCATGATTTTTGGTATCGGCACGGCCGATATCCTTCAGAACCGCGCGGGCGACGTTGTGACCGGCGATCCCGGAGACGAAGTTGCCCGGCCACGTGCCGTTGCCCGACAGATAAAGCCCTTCGGTGTAGGTGCGATAATTCTGAAGGCCGGGAAACGGGCGCATCCAGAACTGCCGGAACGGCAGCATGTCACCGTGCGAGATGTTGGCCTCGACCAGACCGTATTCGCTTTCGAACTCGTCCGCGTCCAGCATCGAGGAGTCGATGATGATATTGCGGATGTCGGGCATCCATTCCTCGAGAATGTCGAGAACCCGGTCGAAAAGCGCATCCCGCTCCTCGGCCCAGCTTGTGCCCTTCAGGCGATAGGGGGCGTTGCCGATGTTCAATGACAAGACGTGCTTGCCCTCGGGCGCCAGTCCCGGCGAGGTCATGGACGAGCAGAGCCCCCAGATAACCGGGTTCCGGGGCACCTTGCCCAGCAACATCTCGGAATAGCTTTCCTCGAGATACTCGATGCTGGGAGCCACGCGCAGTTGTGCCGCAGCCAACGCTTCGGCCTGGGCGTCGTCCTCGGCAAAGCCGTAGCGAGGCACCCCGTCCAGCGCGAGGACGATCTTGAAGGCCTTGCCTCGCAGGGGTTGCGCGCGGCGTTTGCTCCGCACCTCGGCCCAGCGTGGATCGTCGCTGTCGACGATATCCACGGTCAGGTGCGGGTTCATGGCGGAAATGACGATCGGCGCTTCCAGCGCCGTGCCGTCGTCGAACGTGACGCCAGCGACCTTGCCGTCCTTCGTGGCGATCTGGCGGGCCGGCTTGCCCTTGTAGATAGTGACGCCGCGCGCGGTCACGCTGACCTCCATCGCGTCGATGATCGCGCCCATGCCACCAATCGGCAGGCCGGTCGATCCGCGCAGCGGCATCCGCCGGGGATCGTAGTCGTCGGTGGAGTCGAGTGACGCCAGCGACAGCGGGCGCATCATGAAATTGAACGGTGTTCCGGGCGTGGAGGGCCCGACGATGCCGCTGACCACCGCCAGCGGGCCAAGAAGCGCCTGGCTTTGAGGGGCAAGTTCAAAATATTCGAACAGCTCGCGCGCACTGCCCAGCAGAATCCTTGAAAACGCCTCCTGGTCCTCGATCGCGTCAAGATTGCGGACCAGTTCCTTCAGCGTCGGGGGCTCGCGGAACAGCGAAATCCCGAGTTTCCTCGCGAACTCCTCGAGATAGGCGTTGAACGCGTTGTAGCGTTCAGCCTCTCCCTGGGCGAAACTTTCGAGAATCTCCTCGGTTCTCAACCTCTCGCGCCAACCGATGAAGGGCCGGGAGTGCTTCAGCGGATGTACCAGCGTGGGATCCGGGCGCACGAAGCGCAGCCCGAAATCCGTCAACCTCATGTCGCTGACGATCACCGGCTCGAGCGATCCCGGCGAGTTGGTGATCGTCGAGAAATACCCGGGCATGAACTCCCTTCGCGCTGCGGGTCCGCCGACGAAGTCGTTCCGCTCGGCTATCGCAACATTGAGCCCGGCAGCGGCGAGATACCCCGCCGCAACCAAGCCGTTGTGCCCGCCGCCAAGAATGAGGACGTCATGATCAGACATCTTGAGGTTGGTCCTCGTTCCCGGCTTAGGGGAAATACTTCGTGGTGTAGAACTCGGAGGCGTCCCAGCCGCTTTCGATTTCGCCCACGTTTTCCAACGTCTGCAGGACGTCCGTCCACTGCTTCTCGGTCATGTGGGCCCAGTCATCGGCGTAGGGATCGGCCGAAATCTCCAGAAGGTTGGACATGTAGTCGACGCACTGCGAATGCTCGCCCGGCAGTTCGATGGTTCCGCGGGCAAGCGTGCAGGCGGCATCGACATCGTCCGCGACCTCCTGGAACGCCCTTTTGGTGACCTGCAGGAAGGTCGTGATGTCCTCGCCGAGCTTTTCTTCGGAACCCGGATAGATCGCAAAGCCGAAGCCCAGCAAAGGCACCCCGTGATCCGACAGCAGGAAGGCCTCTGGTTCGAAACCCGCCCCCTTCACCAGCGCCCTGTACGCGTAGGAGTCGCCGCTGACCACATCGACCTGCCCAGCCAGCAGCGCCGTTGTCTTGGTGCTACCGTCCATGGAGACGATGTTGAGCTCGCTTTCGGGAATGTTGTTCGATTCCCGGAAGATGCGAAGGCTAAGCTGGTCGGAACCGCCCGGCGTACTGCCGATCCGGTATTTCGTCAGATCCTCCGGTTCGTTCAGTTCGACCTTGCCTTTGATCCCGACGAAGGACGCTGCCGTCTCCGTCTGATACATCCCCACCGCGAGGAGCGGGATGCCGCGCGCCATCGCGAAGGCCGCATTCGTCATGTTGAGATGGCCGATGTCATAGTTGCCCTGCCCCACCAACTGCGCGGTCGTGTTGGAGCCGCGCCCCTCCTCGAACACGACGTCGAGCCCGGCCTCCTCGTAGTAGCCTTTCGCCACCGCGATGATAAAGGGCGCATGATACGGACGCCACGCCCAGTCGAGCGACACCCTGATCTGTTCTGCAAACCCCGAGGTCGGCGCGGCCATCATCACGGCCGCCGTGGCGAAGATCGTATTGCGGAGCATCCTGGCCATTTGTTTTCTCCCTGTTGCGTTGAGTGTTTCGGTAGTCATCGAGTCGAGCCCTTTCACCGCTGGCTGGCGTGCCAAGGTATCGAAAGCCGCTCGACCAACTCGGCGAGATACCAGATCGCCACCCCGAAGACCGAGATGATGATCACGGAGGCGAAGGCGTAGTCCGTGTCAAGGTTGCCCACCGCCTGGATCAGCGCGTATCCAAGCCCCTGGTTCGAGGCTACGAATTCACCGATCACGGCGCCGACGGGCGCGCCCGTTGCAGCGATCTTGATCCCCGAGAAGAGGTGCGGCAGCGCAGTCGGAATGCGGATCTTCCACATGGTCTGCAAGCGCGTCGCACCCATCGATCGCACGAGGTGCAGAAGGTCTGGCTCGGCAGACTTCAGCCCCATCACGGTGTTGACCACGATCGGGAAGAACGAGAAGACGACGACGAAGATGATCCCGCTTTTCAGCCCGAACCCGATCCAGATCAGCAGGAGCGGCGCGACGACCACCTTGGGGATGGCGTGGGCGATGACCAGCCACGGATAGAGCACCCTGTCGACCGCGCGCGACGCCGTGATCGCGGCACCGATCACCACACCGAGCATGAGCGCGATGGCAAAACCCGTGACCGACGCGACGGTCGTGTACCAGAGATGCGACATCAGGGTCGACCAGCGCTCGAACATGGTCTCGAACACCATCGACGGAGGCGGCAGCAGGTAATCGGGAATGTCCATCGCCCAGACAACGAATTCCCAGACGGCCAGCCCGGCAAGCCCGCTCAGAATTGGCAGCAGCGTCCCGAAATACAGGTTCTTCCACCTCGAACGGCGCTGCAGGATCTCGTGGCGCCTGACATCCTCCGCCTCGGAGGTCATGCCTGCGTCGTGGCCGATATCGGTCATGCGATCAAAGCACTCCTGCCTTCTCGAAATGGATTCGGATGCGGCGGCTGATCTCGATGAACTCCGGCTCCTCACGGATCGACAGTGTTCTCGGCTTGGGAAGCGACACCTCGATATCGTCGATGATCCGCCCCGGCCGTTCCGACATGACGATCACCCGATCCGACAGGAACACCGCTTCGGGGATGCTGTGCGTGATGAAGAAAGTCGTTACCTCTTCGTGCACCTGAAGCCGCTGCACGATCACGTTCATTTTGTCGCGGGTCAGCGCATCCAGCGCACTGAAGGGTTCGTCCAGGAACAGCATCGAAGGCTTCAATAGAAGCGCCCTGGCAATCGCCACGCGCTGGCGCATCCCCCCGGACAGCTCCCACGGCTTGTTGTTCTCGAAACCGTCTACGCCAAGTTCTTCTAGAAGCTCCTTGGCGCGGCGGCGCGTGTCCTGGTTGACCCGGCCCTTCAGTTCCGCCGGCAACAGGACGTTCTCGATGACCGACCGCCAGTCGAGCAGCAGGTCCTTCTGGAATACTACACCAATGTCCTCAACCGGCCCGGCCACCGGGCGCGACAGGATCGAGATGTCACCGCGTGTGATGCCCACTAGCCCAGCCAGCAGTTTGAGCATCGTGCTCTTGCCGCAGCCGCTTGGCCCGACGATCGCCACGGTCTGGCCACGGCGGAATGAGAACGAAATCGGACCAAGCGCCTTCACCACACCGTTCGGGGTGAAATAGGTCTTCTCGACATCGTTCACTTTCACGATCGGCGCGTTATCCAGCATCCAACAGACCCCCGAGTTCGCTTCGTCCCCGCCGAAGGTCGCAGCATCCTTTTTCATCATCCAGCGCGCTTGCGGTCATCATCATGCTTGAAGTTATGACAACGTTTTCTGACAACGTTTTCATGCTAGGAAGTTGCGAACTTTGAGTCAAATTGAAACTTTTCGGAAAATCAGGGTGCTGCCAGACGAATTCGAACTCGTCTCCACAACGGCAGGACGGCTGTCCCTTAATCGGCACGGAGTCCACGCCACTGGGCGAGAGCGGCAGCGCGGTTCTGGGTGCATCAAATGCCGGCGGAGACCGACCGAGAATGAGGAATGGGCGCACGTTGCCGCGACAAAACCGGGGCTTGCGCAAGAGGGCCTGATCAAGAGACCAATTGGCGGGACTGGCTGGCGGGGCACGTGAGATTCGAACTCGTAGACGCAGCACGATTTAATGGGTCGGTGGTCATTTCAGCACGACTTAGTGACCCCGCCTGCTTACGCGAAATCGCCGCGTAAGCACCAAGAATTCAAGAGTGCCACCTACTAAGATTTTGATTTAATTAAGGAAATGGCGCACCCGAGAGGATTCGAACCTCTGGCCTCCGCCTTCGGAGGGCGGCGCTCTATCCAGCTGAGCTACGGGTGCATACCGTTCGCAAGATGCTTACGCCATGCTTACGCGACATTTTCGTCGGCATGAAGAGCGAACCCGACATCCGCTCAAGCCGTTGTTAAATCAGTTCCTTTTTACGACACCACAAAACTTCACCAGACTTGACATCCGCCTTCGGAGGGCAGC
>JAKSDN010000348.1 GCA_022360075.1 Kiloniellales bacterium
ATGAGGACAGGCTTTTGATGGCATTAAGATTGCTCCTCATGCTGAGGAGCGCTCGATAGAGCGCGTCTCGAAGCACGCAGGCTCTTCATCCAGCGCTCCAAGCCTCTTGCCGTTCCTGTCGCAGAACGCCGATCCACTCTCGCCCGGACTTTTGCCCCTCTTACAAATGGGACATAATAACTGTCTGATATTACGGGATTTATTTCGAGTCAGGCCTAACCCAGCGCTGCCTCGAACAGAGAGCTATAGTCCTCGGCAGTAGCCGGGCGCGGATTGGTCGCGGCGCAGTGATCGGCCAAGGCGCCCTCGACCATGGCCGGGATCACGCTGTCGCCGACGCCCATGGCCCGCAGGCTCTCCGGCAGGCCGAGGCGGCGGTTCAGGTTCTCGATCGTCGCGGCGAGGTCGGTCCCGGGCTCCAGCCCCAAGGCGCTGCACAGGCGCTCGTACTTGTCGCCGACGTGACCGGCGTTGAAGCGCAGCACGGCGGGCAGGATGACGGCGTTCAGCGTCCCGTGATGCAGCTTCAGCTCGCTCAGCCCGCCCAGCGGATGGGACATGGCGTGGACCGCGCCGAGGCCTTTCTGAAAGGTCATGCCGCCCTGCAATGAGGCCATCATCATGTGCCAGCGGGCGTCACGGTCGGAGCCGTCCCCGAAGGCGCGCTCGATCCAGCTCATCGCCCGGGCGGCACCGTCGATCGCGATGGCCTCGGCCGGCGGGTTGATGCGCGGCGACAGGAAGGTCTCGATGCAATGGGTGAGCGCGTCCATGCCGGTCGCCGCCGTCAGGCCCGGCGGCAAGCCCAGAGTCAGCTCGGGATCGCAGATCGCGCGCTTCGGGATGAAGTGCGGACTGAGGAAGCCGAGCTTGCGGCCGTCGGCGAGCGTGATCAGCGCGCCACGCCCGACTTCGCTGCCGGTCCCCGCCGTCGTCGGCACGGCGATCAGGGGCGCGACCGTCGGCGTGATCTTGGCAACGCCGCCCAAGGCAGCGGCGTATTGCACCAAGGGGCCGTCGTGGGTCGCCAGCAAGCCTACGGCCTTGGCGAGGTCGATCGACGAGCCGCCGCCGAAGGCGATCAGACCGTCGCAGCCGGCCTCGCGATAGCGGGCGAGCGCGTCTTGAACCGCGGCTTCGGTCGGATTTGCCGGCGTGTCCTCGAACAGCGTCCAGGAAGCCTTGCTCGGTAGTGCCTCGCTCAGTCGCTCGAACAGGCCGCAGGCCACGATACCCCGGTCGGTGACCAGCAGCGGCCGGTCGATCTCGAGCGCCGTCAGGGCATCGGGTAGCGTCTTCACGGCGCCGTGGTCGAACTCGATCGTGGTCAGGTAGCTGATCGTCGCCATCGCTCACTGTCCTCTTTGGGCCGGCCGCCGAAACTCATCTTCGGCTCTATCCTGCCTGCTAGGGCGGAGCCATCGCCCCATCGAACCGCTTCCGCAGGGTCCGAAGCGCGTCCTACACCGATCCCAGATGGTCGCGAACGCGCGAAACCGGCCCGCCCGGAGCCGCAGCCTACATCAAGGCGCCGGATCGGGGGTACAGTCGAGAGAATTTGACTGCATCGTTGCCTGAGCCTTTCTACTACAACGGCGGCCAGTCCTCTTACCGCTCCGAAGTCGACCAGCTCATCGAGGGCGATCCCGAGGCGGTCTTCATTCCGAGCTACGTCACCGATTTCACCGCCGTCGAGAGCGCCGGCACCGACGACGTCTCGCGGGTCAAGCAGCATATCAAGAAGATCGCCAACCCGCCGGGCGACGTCGTCCACGACGTGCTCGACGGCCTCGAGGCCCTGCGCGCCGGCCAGCAGATCAACGACTCCGGCGCCTCCTCGGCGGTCGACTTCAACGACAACGACGGCAAGGACGAGACGATCGAGCGGATCGCGAGCTGAGGGAAGGGTTGGACACGGACGGACAGGG
>JAKSDN010000413.1 GCA_022360075.1 Kiloniellales bacterium
CGTCCATCCGGCTTCCGGTATCGATCAGGGCCGTCGCGATGATCGTCAGGCTGCCGCCTTCCTCGATGTTCCGCGCCGCGCCGAAGAACCGTTTCGGGCGCTGCAACGCGTTGGCATCGACGCCGCCGGTCAGCACCTTGCCGGAACTCGGCACCACGGTGTTGTAGGCCCGCGCCAGACGCGTGATCGAGTCCAACAGGATGACCACATCCTTCTTGTGCTCGACCAAACGCTTGGCCTTCTCGATCACCATCTCGGCGACCTGGACGTGGCGCGAGGCCGGCTCGTCGAAGGTCGAGCTGACCACCTCGCCCTTCACCGAGCGGTCCATGTCGGTGACTTCTTCCGGCCGCTCGTCGATCAGCAGAACGAGCAGGTAGACCTCCTCGTGGTTGGCCGCGATCGAATGGGCGATGTTCTGGAGGATCTGGGTCTTGCCGGTGCGCGGCTGGGCGACGATCAAGGCGCGCTGGCCCTTGCCCTGGGGCGCCACCAAGTCGATCACCCGCGAGGTGAAGTCCTTGCTCTCGGAGTTCTCGATCTCAAGCCGGATGCGTTCTTCCGGGTAGAGCGGCGTCAGGTTGTCGAAGTTGATGCGGTGGCGCGCCTTGTCGGGCGGATCGAAGTTGATCTCGTTGACCTTGAGCAGCGCGAAGTAGCGCTCGCCGTCCTTGGGCGCGCGGATCTGGCCCTGCACGGTGTCGCCGGTGCGCAGGCCGAAGCGCCGCACCTGGCTGGGGCTGACGTAGATATCGTCGGGCCCCGGCAGGTAGTTCGATTCCGGCGAACGCAGGAAGCCGAAGCCGTCCTGCAGCACCTCGAGCACGCCAGAGCCGTAGATCGCCTGGTCGTTCTCGGCAAGCTGCTTGAGGATGGCGAACATCATGTCCTGCTTGCGCAGGGTGCTGGCGTTCTCGATTTCCAGCTCCTCGGCAAAAGCCAGGAGGTCAGCCGGACTCTTGGTTTTCAGTTCCTGAAGGTTCATCGACCTGTCTGTAATTCGTCGAGGATCTGCCCAGGTGGGCGCGGGGTGGGGGCGGGACCATGAGTTTCGAAATCGCGCTCTTCCGAAGCGCCGCTTTGATCCCGAAGACTTGGGCTAGTAAGGCGAACCTGGGGCAGGTCCTGGCGTTTCTCGCAAAAATGGGGAAGGCGACGCGCAGCCGGCGCGCCTGTTGACCTGCCTAGACCAAAGCTCTGCGCAAGTCAAGACGGGGTCGGCCGTCCGCCCTGGGGAGCGATCCCCGAATCCGAGGCTAGATATGGGATCTTTAGAAAGGCTTAACAATAACCAGGATGACGATGCCGATCAGAAAGACGGTCGGCACCTCGTTCATGATCCGATAGAAGCGCGTGCTGTGGCGGTTCGCGTCCTCGGCGAAGTGGCGCCGCCAGCGGGCGTAGCCCGCATGGACGAGCTGCATGCCGATCAGCAGCGCGAACTTGGCGTGCATCCAGCCCTCGCTCCAGGCCTCCAGGTGGGTCACCAGCATCAGGCCGAAGATCCAGGAGGCGATCATCGCCGGGTTGACGATCGCGCGCAGCAGGCGCCGCTCCATGACCTTGAAGGTCTC
>JAKSDN010000890.1 GCA_022360075.1 Kiloniellales bacterium
CACCTGACCCAGACCGCCTGTCAGTTCATCGAGTCGGAGAACGACGTCGACCGCGGCTTCACCTCGAGCAAGAAGGCCGACTGCGTGGCGATCAATGACAAGACGGGCGAGGAGCGCCTGTCCGAGGCCAAGGTCCTGAACCTGAAGCCCGGCAAGTACACCTTCCGGGTCAGCAACCAGGACGTCCCCTACGAGCTCGGCTTCTGGCTACGCGGCGAGGGCCTGGTCTCGCGTGCGACGCTGCCGAGCGTCTCGGGCGGCGGCCTGGTCCAGGGCGCCTCCAAGGACTACGTCATCGAGCTGAAGCCGGGCGAGTACCTCTATTCCTGCCCGCTGAACTCGACCCCCGACTACAAGCTCGTCGTCGAAGGCTAAGCCCGGCCACGGCCGCGCGGGGGGCAAGACCACGCGCGGCCTACCCGGCCCAATTCCAAACGCACCTAGGAACCGAGGGGAGGCTCCCATGTCCTCCAAGGAATCACTGCGCCCTGATCTCTGCATCATCGGCGGTGGCTCCGGCGGGCTCAGCGTCGCCGCCGGCGCCGCGCAGATGGGCGCCGAGGTCGTGCTCATCGAGAAGGCCGAGATGGGCGGCGACTGCCTGAACTACGGCTGCGTGCCCTCCAAGGCTCTGCTCGCCGCCTCGCACAGCGCCCACAACGTGCGCGAGGGCGCTCGCTTCGGGGTCAACGGCCACGAGCCAGCGATCGACTTCCAGAAGGTCCACGACCACGTCCATGGTGTCATCGGCGCCATCGCGCCGCACGATTCGGTCGAGCGCTTCGAAGACCTCGGCGTGCGCGTGATCCAGGCCGCGGCCCGCTTCACCGCGCCCGACGAAGTGGTGGCCGGCGACGTCACGGTCCGCGCCAAGCGCTTCGTCATCGCCACCGGCTCCTCGCCCGCCGTACCTCCCATCGAGGGCCTGGACCAGGTCCCCTTCCTGACCAACGAGACCATCTTCGATCTGACCGAGCGCCCCGACCACTTGATCGTCATCGGCGGCGGCCCGATCGGCGTCGAGATGGCCCAGGCCCATCGCGGCCTCGGCTCCGAGGTTTCCCTGCTCGAGGTTTTCTCGATCCTCGCCAAGGACGATTCCGACGCGGTCGCGGTCGTGCGCGAACGGCTGGTACGCGACGGCATCGCCCTGCACGAGCGCATCAAGATCAAGCGGGTCGAGGCCCGCGGCAACGGCATCGCCGTGATCCTGGAGAGCGAGAGCGGCGTCGAGGAGACGATCCTCGGCTCCCATCTGTTGGTCGCCGCCGGACGCCGGGCCAACGTCGCCAACCTCGGCCTCGAGGCCGCGGGCGTCGCCTACTCACCCAAGGGCATCGAGGTCGACGCACGCCTGCGCAGCAGCAACAAACGGATCTTCGCCATCGGCGACGTCGCCGGCGGCTTCCAGTTCACGCACATGGCCGGCTATCACGCGGGAATCGTGATCCGCAACGCGCTCTTCAAGCTGCCGGCCAAGGCCAAGTACCACGCGGTGCCCTGGGTAACCTACAGCGATCCCGAGCTGGCACATGTCGGGCTCGGCGAGGACGCGGCACGCGACCGACATGGCGAGGTCAAGGCGGTCACCTTCCCCTTCGCCGAGAACGACCGCGCCCAGGCCGAGCGCGAGACCGAGGGCTTCATCAAGGTCGTGGTCGGCAAGAAGGGCAAGGTGCTCGGCGCCACCATCGTCGGCGCCCATGCCGGCGAGTTGATCCTGCCGTGGGTGCTGGCCGTCGATCAGGGCCTCAAGATCGGCACCATGGCCTCGATCATCGCGCCCTACCCGACCCGCAGCGAAGTCTCCAAGCGGGTCGCCGGCAGCTACTTCACCCCCGCCCTGTTCGGTGAGCGGACCCGCAAGGTGGTGCGCTTCCTGCAGCGTCTCGGCTGACGGCTCGAAAGTGCCGAGGAGCGGAGCAAAGGACATGACCATGAGCAACGAGACCTCACCGACCGTCTCGCCGCCGAGCGAGCGGGGCGGATCGCTCTTCGCCCGCCAGGCGAAGCGCTGGGCGCCTTTGATCGGCCTCGCCGCGGTCGGCGGCGTCATCTTCGGCACCGGCCTGCACGAGTATCTCAGCTTCGAGGCGCTGCGCGAGCATCGCCACCTCCTGGTGGACTTCGTCGACAACCGGGCGCTGCTCGCGGTCGCCGCCTTCCTGGCGATCTATGCCCTGGCGACGGCCGTGTCGCTGCCGGGCGGGGCGATCCTCAGCATCGCCGGCGGCTTTCTCTTCGGGCCCTGGTTCGGCACGCTCTACGTCGTGGTCGGCGCCACCGTGGGTGCGACCGCCGTGTTCCTGATCGCCAAGACGGCCTTCGGCGACGCTCTGCGGCGTAAGGCCGGCGGTGCGCTGAAAAAGATGGAAGCCGGTTTCCAGGAGAACGCCTTCAGCTATCTGCTCGTGTTGCGTCTGATCCCGCTGTTCCCTTTCTTCCTGGTGAACCTGGTGCCGGCCTTCCTCGGCGTACCGCTCAGGATCTACGTGCTCGGCACCTTCATCGGCATCATCCCCGGCGCCTTCGTCTTCGTCTTCACCGGCGCCGGCCTGGGCAGCGTCTTCGACTCGGCCGAGAGCTTCTCGCCGGCCGCCGTCCTGACCCCCGAGGTGATCGCCGCCCTGGTCGGCCTCGCCCTGCTGTCCCTGGCCCCCGTGGTCTACAAGAAGGTCAAGGCGAAGAGGGCTTGAGACCCGCCATTTAGGCGACGAAGCGTCGAACCGTAGGGCGGGTTAGCGCAGCGTAACCCGCCGGATGCCTGGGCATCTTCCGGCTCATCCGGCGGAATACGTTCCGCTATTCCGCCCTACCCGATCGCAGCGAATCCACCGGTAAAGGGGCGTCGAAGTCGTCCGCTACCCTGATCTGGCCCCGCGCGGTTCCGGGCGTGCGACGGGCAACAACCTGGTCATAAGGGACTAGACGTGCGACCGGCCCCTCCGTCTCGGTGATAATCACCTCTTCGCCCTTTCGCACTAAGTCGATCAGTTCCGAGAACTGTGCCTTCGCCTCATTCACAGTCACCGATTTGGGCAACGTCTCTTCCTCGTCTCCGCCCTACTCGACCAAATCACCCTACGCTCG
>JAKSDN010000137.1 GCA_022360075.1 Kiloniellales bacterium
ACCGACCTCGGGATCGCCGGCGACGGCATGTTCGTGGTCAACGAGGCGGCCACCCCCGGCAACGGCAACGAGTTCCTCTTCACGCGCGACGGCTCCTTCATCACCGACACCAACGGCAATCTGATGACCTCGACCGGCGGCTTGTTCCTTCAGGGCCTGCCCTTCGATCAGAACGGCAATCTGCCGACCCTTGCCTTCGCCAACCTGCAGACCGTGAACATCCAGGGCCTGAGCGTGACGGCCGAGCCGACCACCCTGATGGACATCGCCGCGAACCTGCCGGCCGATGACACCATCGGCACCGTGCACCAGGTCACCCTGCCGCTCTACGATTCGCAGGGCAGCCTGCAGAACATGGACTATTTCTTCGTCAAGACGGCGACCGACACCTGGGCCCTGACCGGCCGCTTCTCCGACGCGAATACAGCCTTCGCCAGCAACGATTCCACGACCGCCAATCTTGCGGCCACGGCCCTTGCCAATCAGACGAACTTCACCTTCAACTCGACGACCGGCAACTTCTTCGGATCGGCGCGCACGGACGCGGGCGACATCACGGTCACCAAGACCACCTCCAGCAACGTGAACGTCAGCGTGGCGATCGGCGCCGACACCTTCGAGGCGAACTTCACGATCCCGAACGCCCTGACCAACGTCACGAACTTCACCTATGCCTCGGCCACGACGACGACGACCGGCGCGACCGTGCCGGCGATCAACGGCGCCTATACCGGCGCCAGCGCCGCGGTCACGCCCGGCTCGCCCCATTCGATCGCGATCACGATCGGCGGCACGGTCTACACGGCCACGGTTCCTCAGGTCGGCGGTAACGACATCACGGCGCCGACCACCCTGGCCTTCGTCAACGGCAACGACACGCTCACGCTGAACGTGGTCGGCGGCCCCTACGACCTCGACGTCCCGGGCCCGGGTGCCGGTACGGAGGCGCAGTTCGAGACCGACCTGAACGCCGCCCTGCTCGGCCTGACCTTCTCCAGCGGCTCCATCGTCGACGGCGTGAACGACCTGGCACCGGCCGGAACCCTGACGCTCACCTCCTCGGGCGGCCAGACCTTCCTGCTCGACGTGCCGGCCGGCGGCGCCTCCTACGACCTCTCCAACAACACCGACATGACGGCGCTGGACACCAACCTGACGGCCGCACTCAACGGCGTGGTCCTGTCCAACAACACGGTCGGCTTCCGCATGGCCGATATCAGCTTCAGCGCCGCCGGTCGCCTCCAGGGCATCACGACGCGCAACGCGCCCTTCACTTCGGTCAACGCGAACGACGAGCTGGAGTTCTTCGTCGACTTCGACGGCAGCGCCGCCACCGACATCTCCCAGGACCGCAACCAGATCACGCTCGACCTCGGCACCTTCGGCCAGCTCGATGGCATGAAGCAGTTCGCCGGCGACTTCTTCGTCGAGAGCACCGATCAGAACGGCAAGCGCTTCGGCAATTTCACCACGCTGGAGATCAGCGAAGAGGGTATCGTCACGGCGGTCTTCGACAACGGCGAGCGGACCAACATCTACCAGCTCGTCATCGCCGACTTCGCCAACATCAACGGCCTCGAGCCGCGCTCCGACAACGGCTTCCAGGAGACCGATTTCTCGGGCCAGGCACAGATCCTGCTGCCCAACACCGCGGGTGCGGGCTCGGTCGTATCGGGCGCCTTGGAGGCCTCAACCGTGGACATCGCGGAGGAGTTTACGCGGATGATCGTAACGCAGCGGGCCTACTCCGCCAGCTCGCGGATCATCACGACATCCGACGAGATGTTGGAAGAGTTGCTCACGATCGCCCGATAGGGGACAGGGTCCAAGCTGAGCTGAGGGTTGCCGAAGGCCGATGAGCCGAGCTCATCGGTCTTCATCGTCTTAGAGCCTGACCCAAAATGACTGCTTTCGAGATCAAGAGCTTGGAGCAAAAAAACTCTTCACGTCTCATTGCCGGATTTGAGCCGGCAATCCAGGCATCGCTCCACCCAGGCGCCACACTGGATCACCGGGTCAAGCCCGGTGATGACAAATGCCGTGTGGCAACTGATTGGCCTCAAAGAGTTCATTTCGAGACGGACTCCTACACAGTAGTTCCTTGACACTGACCCTTGCTGCCACGTGCCTGTTGAGCCCACTCCCCTCATACTTCGACAAGCTCAGGATGAGGAGCAGGGGAGTGTTCCGAAACGCAAAAAAATGGGGCCCATAAACACAATACTGGGGTCGAGATCGGTAACCTCTGGACTTATTCGACCGCCCACATGCCCTCGTTTACCGATCCGCATCCTTTGGCACCGATACTTCCGGAGTCGTGCGAGCCAGCGCGGCCTCCCAGGGTGAGGTCTCGGACGGCATCCCTTGGGAGCGCCGCGTTGTGCTCGCAGTGACGGCGCTTTCCTTCCTAAGTTGGTCTGGTCACTGCTCGCTATTAATAGTCAGTATTCGATTTTTAAAGAAAGTCTCAATTAGTGCTAATTCCTCCATTTAGCACTTTGTCAACACGCATATACTATTATCGACCATCAACTAATTCGTCCCCGGAGAGTAGTTGATGGTTGCAGATAGCCCAGGTAGGCTGACGACCGCGATCGGTCCGGCAGGAGAGCCGCTGACCGTCGAAGACCTTCCGCCACCGAACACCAAACGCTGGGTGATTCGGCGCAAGGCCGAGGTCGTGGCTGCGGTGCGCAGTGGCCTGCTGAGTCTCGAAGACGCCTGTGAGCGATACAAGCTCTCTGTCGAGGAGTTCCTCTCCTGGCAGCGCTTGATCGACAAGCATGGCGTGCGCGGACTTCGGACGACTCGACTCCAGCAGTACCGCCGGACGCCACAGGACGAATAGCGAGCCAAGCTTCCAACGAAGACCCTTGCTCTCGATGGCCGCCCGAGATCGCCCTCCGGCGGCCGCGGGAGCCGCATGACCGGCCGGCGGAGCTGCTCCGACAGACCGCCGCCGAACGCTTGACCGACGCCGCCCGCGATCGGAATTAGGCAGATTTTGCCTGCTGTTAACGGCGCTTTTACCGAGGCCACGTAGCGTATCCACAAGGACGCGCGCCATGGTCGAGCAGGACGCCGCCGTCCCCCGATCGAGATCTTCTTTCCAGGGCACGGGGTCTTCCAGGACGGTCAAGCGTGAATGCCTTCACTGACACTTTGAGGAGCCTTGGACCAGCCAAGCTCGCCACGATGGCGGGCGTGGCGGCGGGTATTCTAGCCTTCTTCATCTACCTGACGAGCCGGCTCGCCAGTCCGGATATGAATCTGCTCTATGCGGACCTGGACGGCCGCGACAGCGGCCAGATCGTCAGCCGGCTCGAGCAGATGAACGTGCCCTTCAAGGTGACGGCCGACGGCCGCCAGATCTTCGTGCCGTCCGATCAGGTCGGCCGCCTGCGAATAGCGATGGCCGAAGAAGGCCTGCCGAACGGCGGCTCGATCGGCTATGAGATCTTCGACCGGGCTGAAGGTCTCGGCACGACGAACTTCGTGCAGAACATAAACCATCTGCGCGCCCTGGAGGGCGAGCTCGCCCGCACGATCCGCTCCGTCGGCAACGTCAAGCACGCGCGCGTTCACCTGGTCTTGCCGCAGCGCGAGCTCTTCAGCCGCGATCGGCAAGACCCCTCGGCCTCGATCGTGGTCGCCATGGCGGACTCCCGCCGGCTCACCCGGCAACAGGTCTCGGCGATCCAGCATCTGGTCGCGGCCGCCGTGCCCGGCCTTCAGCCCAATCTGATCTCGATCGTCGACAATCAAGGCACCCTGCTGGCCGACGGCTCGGAAGGCGACGATCCGCAATCCCTCGCCAACAATGCCGAGGAGATGCGACGTAGCTACGAGTCGCGGCTGGCGCGCACCGTCGAAGAGCTGATCGGGCGTTCCGTCGGCCCCGGCAACGTGCGCGCCGAGGTGACGGCGGAGATGGATTTCGATCGCGTGACGGAGAACGCGGAGATCTTCGATCCGGACGGCCAGGTCGTGCGCTCGACCCAGACGGTCGAGGAATCGGCCGACAATCAGGACGGCCAAGCCACGCCGGGGGTCACCGTCGGCAACAACCTGCCTGATGCCGATCTGCCCCCGCTGGGCGGCGAGACCGGTAGTCAGAGCCGCTCCAACCGGACCGAAGAGACCGTCAACTACGAGATCTCCAAGACCGTAAAGACCCATGTCCATGAATCGGGCCAGGTCAAGCGCCTCTCGGTCGCCGTTCTCGTCAACGGCAAGCTCGTCGAGAACGCCGAAGGCGATCTGGTCTACGAGCCGCGCAGCGCCGAAGAGCTGGAGCAGCTCGCCACGCTGGTGCGCTCCGCGGTCGGCTACGACGAGGAACGTGGCGACAGCCTCGAGGTCGTGAACATGCAGTTCTTCGACCTGGAGGCCGACTTCGACGCGGCCGCCAACCAGATGTTCTTCGGTTTCGCCAAGTCGGAGATGATGCGCATCGTCGAGCTTTTCGTGCTCGGCCTCGTCGCTGCCCTGGTCGTGCTCTTCGTCGCCCGGCCGCTGGTCGGAAGAGTGCTCGACAGCACGCAGGGTGCCGGTGTCGGCGCGGGCGATGCCAGCCTGCTGCCCGACCCGAGCGGCATGCGCCCCGCCCTCGCCGGCCCCGATCTGCCGGGCGAAGGTGGCGGGACGGATCAATTGCCCGGCGAAAGCGGCGCCGCCGGCCTGCCCGCCGGCTCCGAGTCCCAGGCCGCAAGAGAGATCGAAGAGCTCATGGACATCGGCCAGGTCGAGGGCCGGGTGCGCGCCTCCACCGTCAAGAAGATCAGCGAGATCGTCGAAAACCATCCGGAGGAGGCGGTGGGCATCCTGCGGACCTGGATCTATCAGGAAACCTAGGGAAAGCCCGCCATGCAGATGCGCGACGATTTCCGTTCCCTGACCGGCCCCGAGAAGGCCGCGTTGCTGATCATGTCCGTAGGCGACAACAACGCCTCGCGCCTCTTCGAGTACATGGACGACGAGGAGATCAAGGAGATCTCCCAAACGATGTCGACCCTGGGCAACGTGACCTCCCAGGTCGTCGAGCGCCTCTTCGTCGAGTTCGTCGAACAGATGTCCGCCACGGGCTCCATGCTGGGCAACTTCGACAGCACCGAGCGGCTGCTGATGAAGGTGCTGGACCCGGACCGCGTCAACAACATCATGGAGGAGATCCGCGGCCCGGCCGGCCGGACGATGTGGGAGAAGCTGGCCAACGTCAACGAGACGGTGCTGGCCAACTACTTGAAGAACGAATACCCGCAGACGGTCGCGGTCGTGCTGTCCAAGATCAAGTCCGAGCATGCCGCGCGCGTGCTGGCCATTCTGCCCGAGCCCTTCGCCATGGAAGTGGTCATGCGCATGCTGCGCATGGAGGCCGTGCAGAAGGAAGTCCTCGACGACGTCGAGCGCACGCTGCGCACCGAGTTCATGTCGAACCTCTCGCGCACCAACCGCCGTGATTCCCACGAGCTCATGGCCGACATCTTCAACTTCCTCGACAGCAACACCGAGAACCGCTTCCTCGCGGCACTGGAGGAACGCAACCGCGATTCGGCGGAGAAGATCAAAGCCTTGATGTTCACCTTCGAGGATCTGAACAAGCTGGATCCGAGCGGCGTCCAGACGGTCCTGCGCTCGGCGGACAAGGACAAGGTCGGCCTCGCCCTCAAGGGCGGCTCGGAGACCGTGCGCAATCTCTTCTTCTCCAACATGTCCGAACGCGCGGCCAAGATCATGAAGGAAGACATGCAGGCCCTGGGCCCCGTGCGTCTGCGCGACGTCGACGAGGCTCAGATGTACATCGTCACCCTCGCAAAGGAACTGGCGGCCAAGAACGAGATCGTCATCGCCGACAACAAGGGCGAAGACGAGCTTGTCTACTAGCCTCCTCGCACCGGCTGAAACGAGATGACCGCGTTGAAGAAGTTCCTCTTCGATACCTCCTTCGACTCGCAAAGCGAGCACGCGGCGCAGAAGCGCACGCGCGTCGAGGAGAGCGAGGCACCGGAGCCCCCGCCGCCGCCGAGCTTCAGCGAGGAGGAACTCGCCGCCGCCCGTGCCGAAGCCCATGCCGCCGGCAAGGCCGAGGGCCTACAGGAAGGGATGAACAGCCAGGAAAGGGCCGCGGCCGAGGCATTCGGCGCGCTCCAGGGTGAGGTCGGCAAGCTCTTACAGATCGCCGAGGCACAGCACGAGGCACAGGTCCACGGCGCGACCGAAACCGCGATCGAGGTCGTCCGCAAGCTCTTCCCCAGGCTCGCCGAGGCCCGGGCCCTTCAGGAGCTCGAGCCGGTGATCGCGGAGAGCCTGGCGCTCGCAACCGAAGAGCCGCGGGTGGTGATCCGGGTCAGCCCGACCATGGGGGAGCCGGTGACCGAGCGGCTCACGGCGCTCACCCAAGTGGCCGGCTTCGACGGCAAGCTGGTGACGATTCCCGATGAAGCGCTCGAAGCCAGCTCGGTCCGCGTCGAGTGGGCCGCGGGCGGCGCCGAGCGCGACACGGCGCGAATCTGGCGGGAGATCGACGGCCTGCTCGAGCGCTGGCTGACGACGCTGCCACCGTGCTCGGACGAGGACGAGGCCGAAGGGGGCGCCGAAGCCGCCGTCTCGCCAGACCCTTTGCCGGCACCAGACCCGGCGGCAGCCGCCGCCCAGACAGCGTGACGCCGAGCGCTGAGCAAGGAGATCCGAGATGGAGAACGAAGAGAACCTGGACCTTGCCGATCTGGACAAGGAAGGACCGGACGTTCCGGACGACGAGCCGGAAGAGGTGCCTCAGGAGGAAGAGAAGGCACCGACCAA
>JAKSDN010001150.1 GCA_022360075.1 Kiloniellales bacterium
CGAGATCGACCGCCGGGTCGCCGAGATCGTCAGGATCCTGCAGCTCGAGCCGGTGCTCGAGCGCCGGCCAGGCCAGATCGCCGAGGGCGAGAAGCAGCGCGCGGCGGTCGGCCGCTCGATCATCCGCGATGCGGTTTGCTTCCTCTTCGACGAGCCGCTATCGCGCCTCGACGTGCAGCTGCGCGAGACCATGCGCGGCCAGATCAAGGAGGTGCTGGAAGGGCTCAACCGGGCGACCGTGATCGTCACCCACGACCAGCTCGAGGCGTTGACCATGGCCGACCGCATCGCGGTCATGCGCGACGGCCGGATCGAGCAGATCGCCTCGCCGCACGAGATCTTCGCACGCCCCGCCAATCTCTTCGTGGCGGGCTTCATCGGCACGCCGCAGATGAACCTGGTCGAAGCCCGACTGCTCGAGTCGAGCGACGCGGGCCTGCGCTTGTCGGTGGATGATCAGACGCTGAGCCTGCCCGGCGTGGTCCCGACCAACGGCCTGCGCGGCGGCGACGCTGTGACGATCGGCATCCGGCCGCGTGCCGTCGAGCTGGCTTCCGAGCCGGCCCAGGACACCCTGGCGGCGACGGTCGACATCATCGAGCCCATGGGCGCGGAAACCCTGCTGCACCTGGCCAGCGGCGGGCGCGACCTGCGGGTCGTGGTCGAGCGTGGCCGCAAGCCGCAGACCGGGGCAAGCGTGCACCTGCGCTGCCGGCCGAACCAGCTCCATCTCTTCGGCGCCGACGAGCAGAGGGTCGAGCTCGCGGCGGGCGAGGGGAGGCCGGCATGAGCGCGCCGCAGGCCGATCGCGAGAACACGTCGGGCATGAGCGCACGCCAGGCCCGCAGCGTCGAGTTCATCATCATCGCGCTTTGTCTGCTGGCGCTCGCGTTGATCTTCCAGCCCTTCTCCCTGGCGCTCTACAGTATCGGTGCCGGCCTCGTGGTGCTGGCCGGCCTGTCCTTCAACCTGATCCCCTTCTGCCGCCCAGGCGTGCCGGCGCGCAAGGTCGCGAGGGTCGGCCTGATCGTGCTGACCATCCTCCTGGTCGTCATCGCGCTCGCCATCGGCACCAGCTATCTCTACGTCTGGTACCTCCAGGCGACGCGGCCCTGAGGCCCGGCGCGGCCTGTGCTTGACAGCACAGGGGCGATGGCCATATAGCCCTTGCTTTCGGCCGCCCGTCGGGCGCCGAGCCGGTGGCGGGGTAGCTCAGCTGGTTAGAGCAGCGGAATCATAATCCGCGTGTCGGGGGTTCAAGTCCCTCCCCCGCTACCAAATCAAAGACTTAACCGCCCTGCACTTCGACACCAGCTACCGGCTGCGCCGGCTGGTCGCCTGGGACGGCTATCTCGAGCTCAAGGGCAACCGTTACTCGGTGCCCGACCGGCTCTGCGGCCGAGAGGTCAGCCTGCGCCTCGCCTTGGACGGCGCCGTCTGCGTCTTCGACGGCGAAGGCCTGCTGGTCGCCGAGCACCGGCTCAAGCCGGCCGCCGAGGGCTGGCAGAGGATCCCCGGCCACCACGACCGCCTGTGGCGCGAGGCCTTGGCCGTCGAG
>JAKSDN010001252.1 GCA_022360075.1 Kiloniellales bacterium
AAGAACTCGTGCTCAGATCCGGGTTCGTGATCGTCACCAGGCGGTCGAGGCCGTCGAAGGCCTGCTGGGTCTGGTTGTTCACCCCGTCGGTCAGCGACGCCAGGTTCGAGTTCTTGTCGTAGGCAAAGAGCGTCTTCTGGCTCGCCGCCCCGACCGACTCCAATAGCCGGCCCAGCTCGTCGTAGACCCGCGTCTGGCTGCGCTCGATCGTCCCGCCGGACGCCTTCACGACCTCCGCCGTGCGCCCGCCCATGGCGTCGAGCGTGTACTCGATGCGCTCGTCCAAGCTGTTGGCGATCGCGGTCAGGCGGTGGGCGGCGTCGTACTCGTAGGTCAGCTTGGCCGTGCCCGGCAGGGTGATGCCGGTGATCTGGCCGACGTCGTCGTACTCGAAGGTGGTGACCGCATCGCCGCCCGCGTCCTTGACGGTGCGGGTGACCAGGCGGCCGCGCTCGTCGTAGGCCAGCTCGGTGACCGTGCCATTGGGATCGGTGATCGAGGTCGGGCGGCCGGCGTCGTCGTGGGCCGTGATCTCGGTGGCTTGGTTCAAAGGGTTGGTCACCTTGATCAGGTTGCCGTCGGCGTCGTAGTCGAAGGTCGTGATGTCGCTCACGTCGGTGCGCGGGCCGTCGATCGACACGAGGTGACGCATGCCCGGCGTCGGTGCGACGTAGTCGTCGCGGATCAGCTTGGCCTGGATCATGTCGAAATAGGCGTCGTTCGGCGTGCCGCTGACCCGCTGCGCCTCCAGCTTCAGGCGCACCGTCCGGGTGCCGCTCGGCAGCACTCCGGAGATCTCTCGGTCGGTCCAGCCGGACGGCGCCGAGGCGCTCGATGCCACCGGCGTGCCGATCTCGACGCCGCCGCCGTCCAGGAACACCAAACGGGCCAGTCCCTTGTCGCTGCCGGACTTCGAGCGCTGGCGCCAGTCCAGCTCGAAGCTGCGGTTGCCCGCGTCCACGGCCGCGTGGTGACCGCTCGGGATCGCCAGGTCCTGATAGGCGACGGTGAGCGCGGCGCTGCCGCCATTGAAGTGGCGGGCGCCCTGAGACGAGACCGGATTGCCCGAGGCCTGCGTGCCGAGGGCGCCGGTCTCGTTGGTCCAGCCGCTGGTGTTCCCCGTCTCCGCGCCTGGGTTCTGGATGGTCACCGGGATGCGCGCGGGATCGCGCGGGATCATCGTCAAGGAGAAGGTGTTGAAGTAGACGTTGTTCTGAAGGCCGGCACCCCGCTGGGCCTCCAGGGTGATCCTAATCTTGCGCGTGTTCAGCGGCACGTTCGCCCACTGGTTATAGACGGTCCAGCTCGACGGTCGGCGCCGCAGGCTCTCGATCGCCATGCCGAGCTCCACACCCTGGGAGTCGAAGAAGCGCAGCCCGACGGAGCCGTAGTCCACCCCGATGGTGGTCTGACGCCATCGCAGGCGGACCACCCAGTCGTTGGCGTCGACCGTGCCGTGGTAGGCCGAGGGGATCGCGATCTCCTGATACAGCTCGCTGTAGGCGGCGTTGCCGGCGTAGAAGCTGCTGGACGACAGGGCCTGGAAGGCGCCCACCCCCTTGGTCCAGCCGGTGAGGTCGCCCAGATGCGCACTTTCGTTGACGACGTCGAGGTTCACCGCGGAGGGCAGCTCGGACCCGCCGGGCCCGACATCCTCGCTATAGGCGTATTGCCAGATCCGGGTTTGCCCGTTCGTGCTGTAGGGAACCGAGTGCGTGGTCGTGTCCAGCTCCTTGCGCTGGATCAAGAGGGCGTTGTCGTCATAACTCAGATAAATGCGTCGGCCCGGCTCACGAATTTGCTTTGGCTTCCTGTTCCGCACGTCGGTGCCCCAGGACGTTCTGATCAAACGCTCTTCGATGGCGCCGACCGCCTCGGTGAGTTGCGTTATCTGGTTGAGCGCGTTCCGCGTGAAGTTGGTCTGATTGCTCTCCCAGTCCGTCTGGCTCGCGATGTTGCCGTTGCTGTTGTAGGTGTAGGCCATGGTCGAGGCCGGGCAGTTCGTGCTCGCCTGACCGTCGATCGAGGTCAGCTTGCTACGGTGCTGGACCGTCGAGAAGTTGTAGATTGCCTGCTTGTTCAGGGCGTTGGTGATCGTTCGGCTGCCGTTGGTGTTGTAGGTGATGGTCACCTTGCCGGCGCCGCCGGCGTGCTCGCTGGAGGTCGCGCGCCCTTGCGAGTCGTAGGCGAAGGTCGCGAAGGTGTTGCCGTTCTCGTCGAGGATCTTGGTGAGGGCGAAGGGATTGACCGTGTCCTCGTAGCGATAGGTCTGGGTCGGGTTGTCGGTGTCGGTGCCGGGCGTATCGTCGGGGTAGGTGACCTTCGTGAGGATCTTCTGGCTGGTCGGGACGCCCGGCAGGATCGAGATGTCGCTGTAGCTGTACTTGTACACATGGCTTTCCGGGTCGGACATGGTGTCCAAGCGGCCATCTACGTAAGTGAAGTTGAGCTCGCGGCCCAGGCTGTCGGTCACCTTCGAGACGCGGCCGTCGATGTTGTGGGTGATCGTCTGCCGATAGTCGTTGGGCCAGCGGATCTCCATCAGACGGCCGTCGGTGGCGCTGTAGGTTTCGACGATGCCCGTGTTGTCGAAAACCTCCCAGTCGTTGTCGCTGTTCTTGAGCATCCGGAGGTCGAGGTCTTTCAGGTCATGCCAGACCAAGCCAATCTTCGTCCGGGGCACATAGGTGCTGCCGCTGGGTCGGAAGTTGATCCCGTATTCGTTGGGTCGGGTCAGCCAGAGATCGGGCAGTTCGAGCTTGCGGTCGAAGGTCGTGCTCCAGGCGTAGCCGAGCATCCCCGGCTTGGTACGGAAGCTGTTGTAGTATCGGGTGAAGGCCAGACTGTTCGGGCCGGGTGTGCTGAAATCTGTGACCTCTTGGTACTTGTTGCCGGTGGCAACGTCGATCGGATTCCCAACCTGCGTTTTGCCGTTGTCGTTCTGGGCGCTCCCGGGGCAGCGGTCATCGCTTTGCTCCGCCACGGGTCCTAGAGTGTGAGGCAGTACACTACCCGGAAGGCACCCGCCGCCAAGAAGAGCGTTATGGTTTTCACCGGACGCGCACACAGGTGTCGTGAGGTCTTCATAGACGGTATTCGGCACCGAAATCTGGACCAGGCAGTAGTAGCCGAAGATCTCGGCCTGACTGTTGAGGACCGGCGTAATCCCGATCAAATCCCCATTCCGCGTGTTCTTCCAAGCCTCGCATGCGGCTCCGAGCGACGGTTGATTGGTCGGTAGGGCCGACCATTCCGCCAAGGCCGTCTCCGGCCGGCCGACAAGCAAGCCGAACAGAAGAACGACGACGCACGCCAAAAGGCCGCCGGACGGCGATTGGGGCGGTCGTCTCCGGTCAGGGCCGGTGCGTCTAAGTTCGGGAGTAAGGAGAGAGGTTGATTTGAAGCTGTTTTGGAAGGTCGTGTCGACAGTCCGTTCGCAGCGCATCTTTCCCCCGGGCGCGTTGCCGCCGAAACCGGCCTAAGGCCAGGCTCTTCTCCGGCGAGTTTCTACTTCCCCATAGCCACGGTCTCTTCGAGACCGACTCCCACCGATAGGCGCAGGTGAAGCGGTGCCGAGAAGCCCTCTATCACCTCTATCGGAGCGAGCAGCACCTAGGCTAATCAATTTAGAACGGAGGTCAACCGATACTCTTAGTCTTATTGCGTGATAATTTTATGTCAGTCCCAATGTCCTGCCGTGGCGCATCAGGCTACATGAAAGTACAGTCGGCCTGATAGTGCGCACCGGAGAAAGGCGCCATCTCAAGACCATCTCTGCTTTCCGCCCCGCGCGATCGGCGAGAGAGGGCGCTGACAAACGCGGAATTTCGGCTTCGACCTTCTAGTTCGGACAGCCTATCTTAGACGGCGATGCGGACCAAAACGGGTGATGCCCAGTCAGAATCCCAAGCTCTGGATCGGCAGGTCGCAGAGTTGCTGCTGCAGTGGGGTAAGCTGGATCAGACTGCGCTTGAGCGCGCGGACCGAGCGCAGTCGGCGCACGCCTCCTCCCTACGGTCGGTGCTACCGAAGCTCGGGCTGGTGTCCGAGCCTGACCTGGCTGCGGCGATGGCCCAAGCTCTTGGCCTGCCCCTCGTCACGGCTGCGGACTATCCGCAGGCGCCGCTCTTTCCTGATGCAATCAGCGTGCGCTTTCTCAGGGAGAGAGGTGTGCTTCCCTTGGCGCAAAGCAACGAGGCTCTGGCCCTCGGCGTCTTGGATCCCCTCGACTCCTATGCGATCGATGCGGTCCGACTTGCCACGGGTCTGGAGGTCAGTCCCCGGATCGCCGTACCCGGCGATCTGGAGGAAGCGCTGGACCGACTCTACGGCCAGACCGGCGCAATGGCCGCGGGCGAGGTGGAGGAGCTCGACGCCCGGACCGATCAGGGCCTGGAGACGGACATCAGCCGGCTCGAGGACCAGGCGTCGGAAGCACCGGTCATTCGTCTGGTCAACCGGCTCGTCACCAGAGCCGTGGAAATGAGGGCATCGGACATTCACCTGGAGTCCTATGAAGATGGTCTGCAAGTTCGCTATCGCGTGGATGGCGTCCTGCAAGATGCAACGCCGCCGCCGAACCAGCTCCGCGCGGCGATCGTCTCCCGGATCAAGATCCTGGCGCGGCTTGACATCGCCGAGCGGCGATTGCCTCAAGACGGGCGCATCAGGCTGGCGGTCAGAGGCACGCCGATTGATCTTCGCGTAGCAACGATACCTACGATGCACGGCGAAAACGTGGTGCTCCGGGTTTTGAATCAGGAGCAGATCGAGCTCTCGTTCCATGCGCTGGGCTTGGAAGGCCAACACCTTGAGCGATACCTCAAGATTCTCGATCGGCCCCACGGCATCTGCCTGGTGACGGGTCCGACCGGAAGCGGCAAGACGACGACGCTCTACACCTCATTGGTGCGGCTCAACAAGCCCGAGGTCAAGATCCTGACCGTGGAGGATCCGATCGAATACCAGCTCGAGCGCATCAACCAAATCCAGGTGAAGCCCGAAATCGGCTTGGACTTCGCAGACGTCCTGCGCTCGATCCTTCGGCACGATCCGGACATCATTCTGGTCGGTGAGATCCGGGACGTCGATACGGCACAGATCGCGATCCAGGCCGCCCTGACCGGACACCTCGTCCTGTCGACCCTCCACACCAACAACGCCGCGAGCAGCATCTCGCGCTTGTTGGACATGGGTGTCGACGATTACCTGGTCTGCTCCACCTTGAACGGAGTCACGGCTCAGCGCCTGGTCCGAAGCCTTTGCCCTCACTGCCGTGAACATGTGGCGCCTTCACCTGATCTGGTTCGGCAATTGGATCTGGAGCGTTACGCCAACGGCTCGGAGCTTCGCGTTGGCCAGCCGCGTGGTTGCAGCCGGTGCGAGGGCACGGGCTACCGCGGCAGAAGTTGTATCGTCGAAACGCTGATCATGTCTGATGGCTTTCGCGAGCTGGTTCTTCGGCGCGCCGACGCAAGCGCGCTTCAGAAAGCGGCCCTGGCAGAAGGTATGCGGAGGATGTACGACCACGGCATGGAAAAAGTGCTCGCTGGCGAGACCTCACTCGAGGAAGTGCTCCGCGTGACCCGGGACCGTTAATCCTTGCCACGCTTCAGCTACTTTGCCGTCAGTGGGGATGGCGAGGTCGTCAAGGGCGACATGTCGGCGGACAGCCGCGATCAGGTCATCACCAGCCTGCGGGACCAGGGATATGTGCCGATACGCGCGGACCTGGCCGGCGCGCGGCGAGCAAGCAGCGATTTTGTTTGGCCTCGCCTTCGTGGCGGCCGTGTCCGGCTTTCCGACCTGACCCTTTTGACCCGTACGATGGCCACGCTCTTAGGCGCACGGCTTCCCATGGACCGTGTCCTCTCGGTGCTGCGTGACCTTGCAGCCACGGAGGCCGTCAGAACGCTGGTTGGCGCGGTCCAGGATTCAGTGAAGAACGGCTCGACCTTGGCCGATGCGCTTGAGGAACAGGGAGCCGTGTTTCCCGCCTTCTACATTGGCATGGTAAGGGCCGGTGAGGCAGGCGGGACCCTTGCCGCAGTGATGCGCGGTCTCGCTGAAACACTCGAACAAACACTGGCGACACGGGCCATCGTCAGATCCGCGCTTACTTATCCGGTCATGGTCTTGATCATGGCCGGGCTCTCCGTGATCGTGCTCATGACGATGGTCATCCCTGAGTTCCAGCCCTTGTTCGAGCAGTCGGGCGCAGCCCTTCCGCTGTCGACCCGAGTCATGGTTTCGCTATCTGACTTCCTCGCTGCTTACGGCTGGCTGCTAGCCCTCTTACTCATCGCCGTTCTCTTGGCGGCCGACCGCTACTTTCGAACGACCTCCGGCCGCCTGCGCAGAGACGAATGGCTGCTTCGCGCTCCCCTCCTGGGTGACCTGATCACGAAGCTGGAGGCTGCGCGCTTTGGAAGGACGCTCGGGAGCTTGCTTCAAAGTGGTGTGACCATCTTGGGCGCCATCGACATGACCCGAGCCATCTTGCGCAACGAGGCTCTCGCGCAGGCTGTGATGCATGCCAAACCGCGAATCGCAAAAGGTGAGCGGCTCGGCCAAGCGTTGGCCCGATCGGGCCGCTTTCCAAGCCTCGCGGTCCATCTCATCGAGGTAGGAGAAGAGACGGGAGAGCTCGACGAGATGCTTCGGCATTTGGCTCGGGTTTATGATGAGGAGAGTCAACGCACCATACAGCAGCTGCTTGCCCTCCTGGTGCCGGGGTTGACGGTTCTGCTCGGCCTCCTGGTGGCTCTGATAATCGGCTCCATGTTCAGTGCGATCCTGAGCGCCTACAACCTCCCACTCTGAAAGTAAGCCGACGAGAACAGTTCTTTTCTTGAAGAGACGGCATAGGCCGTGCGTGGGCGGGCTTAAGATCCGAAGAGTTCACGGAATCCTGGCCGCCATTCGAGAATTCGATAGGGCTCGGTAGGGCTTCGCTGAATGCGGACCACGACGTCGAGCGCGGCATAGCCGTCGCCGTCACTAGCACCCTCGGCATGGACCGTATAGACACGCGCGTTTGAGCGGAACGCGGTCAGGCCCTTCTTCAAGATCCTCGGGGCGTGCTCGGGCCATTCGCTTTCGGCTTGACTATCGGCTGGGGCGAGAGCGTTTCGCTGGCGCTCTTCGACCTCGGGTATCGCTTTCGCGAGCGCCGGCGCCGCGACCCGCCAGTCGGGTATGCGCTTTCCTGTGTGGACCGTGACAGCGGGCGCTAACGAAAGAAAGAGCGGATCGGTCATACCCAGGACTTGCTTCAACTCGTAAATCGACTCGAATGGGAAGTTCTTCGGCCCAAAGGGCATACCGGCTCTCCGATAGTCGTCTTCCTCGGCACCGTTCAGGCGGCGAAGTCGATCGGGATCGCGAAAGTCGACGATCGCGTCGGCGAGAGCCGTGCTCCTCGATTCGTCATCGACCAAGCCGAAGGCCAAACGCTGCAGCAACTCAGTTGGAGCGGTATTGAGATCCACCTTTCCACCCTCGTCGACGATCGCAACCCGAACACGACCACCACCAAGGTGCCACTCATAAACTGTCCCATCGACCCGCAAACCGCCGCGGACAACGGGCTTCAACAGACCATGGATCCCCAGGCTGACGCCGGCCTCCGCGAGCGCTTCTGCCTCCGCGCGCTCGTTCACATTGCTGACTAGCTTGAGATCGGTCCTCGTCGTCGTCGCGATGCTTGCCGCGACAAGTGCGATCAGAGCCAGTCCCCAAAGAACAGACACGAGGGCAATGCCCTTGGATGCGTGTCGCTTTCGCGAGGATCGTACTGCCAGCTTCATGAAGCGTCCCGGAAAAGAGCAAAAGCCAGAAGGCCAGGGCCGACTACCGGATCTTCTTTTCTAACGGAGCCAAGCTATCCATTCGCTGCTGTAGCTCGAAAGTCACCTCCCGCGCGTCGTCTCGGTTCAGCACCACTCTCGGCGTGATGACAACGAGCAGTTCCGTTCGTTCGATCGAGTTCCCCGTCGTGCGGAAGAGGTTTCCCAGCAATGGGATTTCCGACAGGAGTGGGATACCTGTGATGTCCTCCTCCTCACGATCGCGAATCAGGCCCCCGAGCGCGACGCTTTCCCCGCTATGGACGGCCACGGTGCTCTCGATAGTGCGCTGCTGTATGGTGGGCGAATCGATGTCCGACGTTGTGGTCTCGACGACATCGCTGACTTCCTGGATCACTTCCATCACAACGAGACCACTGGCGTTTACGCGCGGTGTCACCTCGAGAATGACGCCGGTATCTCGAAACTGAATCGTGTTGACCAATGGCGCTTCCGGATCGGTGACAGAGACAGCTGACTGAGTCGCGATCGGCACTTGATCGCCGACCCTCAAGCGCGCGGATTGGTTGTCGAGCACCATCAATTGGGGAGAAGAGATCACCCGGACGTCCGTAATGCCGGTGAGCGCATTCAAGACGACTTGAGCATCGCTTGCCGTCAGGGCGTAAGAGAATCCCGGAAACGCCGACGCAACGGCACCGCTGCCCAACGAACTGAACGTCAGAGTGTTGTTGCCGCTTCTGAAGAACCACTGAAGCCCGTAACGAAGCTCTTCGTCCAAGATCACCTCGGCGATCGTCACCTCGATCAGAACCTGGAGCGGCTCGACGTCCAGCTTCTTCAGCGTTGCCTCGATCATTCGATACTCGGAGGGCGTCGCCATGACGAGGAGAGCATTGCTCTCTTCATTCGGGATGATGCGAATGGGACCACCTTGTCCGAATACGCCGATCTCGGCGTCCACGAATGGCGCCCCCGAAGGATCACCGGCGAGGAACTCGCCTGTTCGCCCCCGTCCTTCCGACTGTAAGTCCTCCTGAGGAACCAATCCTTCCTCATAGCTCAAGGTATCGGGAACGAACCGATCAGACAGCCCAGGACCACCAGTGAGCTGCCGCTGATCGCCGATCTCAAACACATCGCTCAAAGCTTCCGCCAAATCCTCCGCCCGCTTGTTCTGAACGAAGTAGACGAAGATCCGACGGGCCGGCCCTTCAACGCCTCGATCGAGGCGCTCGATCCAAACAGCCACTTGGTCGAGATAGCTCGACTGCGGCGAAATCGCGAGAACCGCGTTAAGGCGGTCAATGGGCTGAAAGCGCACAGGTTGCCCTCCGATAGCTTCCGCCTGAGGCATGAACACCACTTCCATCTCAGCTACAATCCGCCGTGGCTCCGCTACCTCGACTGGAAACAACGCGAAAGACATGCCTTCCATCCAGTCGACATCGAAGGACTCGACGAGCGCTTGCAGGTCGCGGGCGTCAGACCCCGGGCCTGAAAAAAGCAACAGGTTCCTGGCAGCATCGAATCTCAGGTTCCGACCGGGGCCCACGAGCGGCCTTGCCAACTCGACGACCGAGGCTGCTGGTATATATGACAGAGGAATGATGTAAGTGCCAAAGCCACTCGTTCGGGCAGCGGAGGACCGCAGGACGAATGGCGATGCTACGCCCTGCGACGCCTGTTCGATGGGCACGACACGGTAGAGCTCCCGTTCTTTCACGACGGCATGTCCCGTCATCGAAAGAACATTCTCCAGCGCCGAAAAGACGGCAGAGCGTTTCAACGGCCGCATGGTCCGCGCCGTCACCGAACCCTGTACTGCCGGATCAATCACGTAATTCTCTTCCAGCGTGTCGCCAAGAACGAGGTCCACGACTTCTCGGATGTCACTGTTCACGAAATCAAACGTGACATCATCACCGTCGGTGGAGGCTTCGGAGTGGTTCTGGACAAGCGTCTGTCGCGCCAGCACTCCGGTCCCGCGATAGAACTCAGGCTCTGTTAGCAGTTGAGACGAGCGCGCAGGCGCCCTGGGCTCGTCTGCTGCCGCCGCCAATTGCGCTTTCGAAGTTACTGACCCTCCCTCTGGCCCTGGCATCGGCGTACTCTTCTGTTCCGCTGTCCGATGCTTGGTGCTTGCCGATAGAAAGCGTGGACCGTCGTCATCAGAGATTGCGCTATCGACGTATTTGCCAAGACGAGAACATCCGGCAGTGACTTGGAGCACGATCAACACAATGCCCAACGTTGCGCCAAGACACTTGCGCGGTGGTGTAAGTCGTCCCGAAGTCATAGCTGTTTGTGCCCGGCAGCTGGAGGAAGGCGCTGAACGATCGCGGCTCAGCTAAGCCGTCGTCGGCGCTTTATCGACGGGCCGGCCCGAAGACTTGGTAGGGCAGATCAGGTTCCACCTTTCGGACCCCTGTAGATGGCAACTCGGGTATTGTCAGGAGCATTGGCTCGCCTCCCTAGGGCAACGTTTGTTTCGCTCTGTATTGGAGCTCAACCGACTGACGCTTTCCCGCGCGCTCGAAGATTACAACGCCGCGAGTGATCGCAACGATTTCCCAGCCGTCGTATTTCTCGCCTTGCCTCACGGCCGTCGGTTTAGATCCGTGTGCCGAAGAAACGAGCGCCACGGCCTCATTGCCAGACGTGACTGTTCCTAAGAGGTCGACCGCCAGCTTAGGAAGGGATGGCTTTGGGGGGGCTGACTGCTTGACCCGACGAACAACCGGTTTGGGCTCGGCGACCGCAAACGGACGACGTGATGGCGAAAAGAGCGGCCGCTTGAGTATCGACTCGAATTCCGTCGCAGGTGGCGTTGGCGGAGCGAGTTGTGCCAAAGCTGGGGCCTTTGGACGAGGCGCTGGGGATGCGGTCACCTGGACGAGCGGTGGGCTTGTAGGCTCCCGCATCAGATCGAAGACGTGCCAGGCTAGGAAGCCGCAAAGACCTGCCAGGAACAACGGCAGCCGATAGCGGATCGCCACTCGCATCATGACGTCCGCTCCAAAGGTCTAAATCCGTACACGTCGAATTTGATCGTCAGTGGAGTCTCTCCGGTACGAGGCGTCTTCACGAGCCGACTTTGCGGATTTCGGACATCGACCTGATCGACGAAGAGCGTCTCATCCCTCGTTTCGAGCACATACAAAACGTCAAACAGGCTCCTAAGAGGCGCCTCCATTTGCACTCTGACGGCTATGCGATTGAACTTGCCGTCTTCGACAGGCGGTAGAACTTGGATACTACGAAGCCTCGCCTGCGATTGCGTCGCAACCTGGGTGACGACCTGCTGCAGCGCGGCGGCCGTCATTGAATCCGTCTCGCCTGGTAAGTATCTACTATCTAACCGAATTGCCCTCAGAAGCCTGGCTTTTTCACGCTCAAGCTCAGGCACGTTTGCCGCGGCGCTCTCGTACCTCTGCAATAATCTCAAAGTGTCGGCAAGCTGATCATCGACCGCCGCGTATCTGTCGATAAGCGGTGAGACGAGGAGCCCATAACTCACGAGAATGATAGCAAACAGCAAGCCAACAGCGGCCAGCTTGCTCACTACTGTCCTGACATAGGTGGCCATTCTTCGCCCGTCTTTGACAGAACCGCATGT
The DNA here is from genome assembly GCA_022360075.1 of Kiloniellales bacterium. The sequence continues at coordinate 11,428 of JAKSDN010001252.1, forward strand.
AAATCGAAACGCTCGAGCCCGATCTCCCGGTCGGCCACAATCGGTCCCGAAAACCGAGCGTCGGCAATGATCGTGGAGCCCTCTAGCGCTCCGATAAGTCCAGACGCCTTCTTAGAGAAACCGGAAAGACTCAAATTGGATTCGGACACGCCGAATCGCGCGACCCATGTGTGGTCCGGAAACAGCTCTGTCACTTCGGTCAGAACAAGGAGCACACGAGGGTGTCTATGTCTCTTGTTGAGGAGAAACTGGCTCTCTTCCGTCAGAGCCTCGATTTCCTCCCGAAGCAAGAGTGCCTTCCTGCTTTCCTCCTTTGCACCGCTTAGGCGATCTTGGAGTTGAGCCAACGCGGCCTGCCTTTCCTGAAGCGGTAGATAGATAGCAGCAGCGCTGAGCAGTATCGCAAGGAGCGTCAGCGCGGCCGTCAGATATCGGATCGAAGATGACCGCTTGGTTCGGAGTTCTTGAGGCAGCAAGTTGATTGGCTTCCAACCACCCGCAACACCCGTCTCAGTGGTTA
>JAKSDN010000686.1 GCA_022360075.1 Kiloniellales bacterium
ACGCCGATCTCGAGGCTGCCGTCATGGGCGCGATCTCCGGCATCTTCGCCGCGACCGGCCAGACCTGCATCGCCGGCTCGCGCCTCCTGCTGCAACGCTCGATCCACGACCGCTTCGTCGAGCGCCTGATCGAGGTCGCGAAATCCGCGCGCATCGGCGATCCCATGTCGCTCGAGACCCACGTAGGACCGGTGACGACGGAGCCGCAGTACCGCAAGGTGCTGGACTACATCGAGATCGCGAAACAGGAAGGGGCTGACTGCGTGCTCGGCGGCGGACCCTACTCGGGCCCCGGCGCCAAGGGCAGCCAGTTCGTCGAGCCCACGATCTTCACGAAGGTCGACAACCGCATGCGGATCGCCCAGGAGGAGGTCTTCGGCCCGATCCTCGCGGTCATCCCCTTCGACAGCGAAGAGGACGCCATCGCCATCGGCAACGACGTCGATTTCGGCCTCGCCGCCGGGGTCTGGACCCAGGATATCGGCCGCGCGATCCGCATGTCGGAGAAGCTCCGCGTCGGCACCGTCTGGGTCAACACCTATCGGGCGGTCAGCTTCACCTCGCCCTTTGGCGGCTTCAAACGCAGCGGCATCGGCCGGGAAAGCGGCATCGACGCGATCAAGGAGTACATGCAGGTCAAGTCCGTCTGGATCGCCCAACAGACAAGCGTCGCCAACCCCTTCATCTTGCGATGAACTACGAGCTGGACCATCCGGAGATCCGCGAGGAGATCCATCGCTCGGGCGGCAGTGCCGGTGCTTGTCGCGCTCAGATGAGGTGGAATCTTGGTGGCAATAAGGTTGATCCTCATCCTGAGAGCTTGTGAATTTATTGGCTCGAGCTTTCGGACGGTGCTGCATGATCATCCTGCGTCCTTCGAGACGCGCCCTGGAGGGCGCTCCTCAGGATGAGGTAAGCCTTTGGTGGCATTAAGAAATGTCCTCATCCTGAGGAGCCCGCCTTGGCGGGCGTCTCGAAGGACGCACGATTGCATTCCAGCCACACGTCAATTTTTTCACAAGCTCTGAGGAGCGCCCGCTTGGGCGCGTCTCGAAGCACGCACGATCGAAATGCAGCATTACGGAATCGGCAGTGTAAAATCGGAAAGCCTCCTGGGTCTCCGACCCAAACCCGCCAGACCGGCGCCCTAATAGCGCC